>NZ_JBFTOU010000006.1:0-280332 GCF_056398125.1 Pseudomonas sp. 05L36
TTTTTTTGCAGAGGCCGTCCGGATGGTGAACGAGTCGGTGCAGATCTATAACAACGAGCGGCCTCATCTGTCGCTGAAATACAAAACGCCCGATGCGGTGCATCGGGCGTTTTGAGGCTGAAACAGGTGTAAACCTATTTCAGGACTAGACAAAGATTAAGCTTCCGCCATGGCCGGAAGGTCCTTCAGAAAGAATTAATGGAGCATTTCGCGCTGCAGTGCTCCACGGGAATGCGCTCAGTACACTGATGCAGGTCGCCCCAGCAGCAGCATCGGAAGTACTCCTCGCTTGCATAATTAAAGTCCCCCCAACCAAGGAGTTTGGTTCGTCGATGTACTTCGAAGACGATCTCGGAATGGAGTTCGACCTAGATAGCTCACCGACAATTTTCTGGAAGAGCCCCTTTTTGCTCTATCTTCAAATTCAGCCCGACGCGGCTTTGGCTGCTCTAAGACAGTTGATCGATTTCGCGACTCAGCGCTGGGCGGCAAGAGCTCCAGTAGGTGCGCAAATTCCATCTTTGTCGGTATCGCAAGCCGGCGGCAAAATGCAAGAGTTTCGCGGTAACCATGTGCAGTTTGGCTGGTCACAGCAAAATTCGACATCGAGCGGACAGCTGTTTAGTGCACTAGACGCACTGGAGCGCTGGCTGACGCTGAAAATCGACGCGGGCGAGGACATCGCTCCCTGGTGCCAACGCATCCTCGACATGGGAACCTCCACCGCACTACTCGGCGTATTGGTCAATCTCGGCAAGTATCAGCCAACACTATTCCAAGGTGTGCTGGCTCCTCTTACAGAAATCGAGGCGCTATATCGGTGGGACGATATCCGGGTGGAATCGGTTAACTTTAATTTCGCAGCCTTCAACTGGTCGCGACAAGGAGAAACCGTTTTCAACATGGCACGAGATTGGGTGCTAGCGCCTCATCGGCGTAAAACGTTCCGATCTTTACTCTCCAACCTTGTCGTGGCCGACGCCGACCTGGCAAAAAGGGTAACCGACGCGTCAGCGCTCTGGCCACAACCGGTAGCCCCTAAAGCGTTAATCGAACAACAAATCCTACGCGTGGAGTTGGACCCCATCTACCGGCAATTGATAGTCGATGAAACGAACGGCGAAGCGGTATCACGCATTGTTTACCCCATCGAACTTCAACAAGCCATTACGGCGTTTCAAAAAACGGCCGCCATCAATCTCGAACCGCTCACTGTTCCTTACAAGTGCGAAGAAATCCTTGCGGGCGAGACCCCTCTCTCAAACGCAGACGCCGCATACTTGGCTAACTTACTGCCAGAAGTCGGCTCGAGGCTTCCAGAATCCCCCGACCAACGCCGGATGATGGCGGCAGCTTCCGCGACGTTAATGGCAAAAGGCATCGACTGGCTACAAAGTCAGGGCGACGTAACAGCTAAAACCCGCCATGTCATACACACATTGATTGCGGAAACGGGAAGCACTCTCGACGAGATCAAAGAGCAAAATAACCATTCTTCGTACGACACGCTTCGGTTTGCAGCAATCGGTGCTCTCTATGCTGCCATCAACACTAAGGATTCGGGATCATGGGATCAGATGCTGCTTTCTGTTATTAGCGGTCGAGATCAGAGTGCTATTGGCGGGCTTATGCGAGAAGCGGCGCGTAATCGAGTCCTCTTAGGCCCCGTATGGTATCAGTTGATGAGCCTGTTGATCCTCGCGGCGGGACTCGACCGGCTCGCTCCACACTGGGAGGACGACCCCGCCGTGACAGTTCGATGGAACCGCTGGCTTGCAAGGCTTCGATCTCAACCTGTTTTTGGCACTAACGCTGACCTTGCCAGGTTCAACCCAATCAACATCACCCGACGGGTAGAACGATTGCTCGTCATACGAAGCACTCGATTGCAACCCGATATTTGTGAGGGCATGAGGACACAAGGTCGCAAGCGACAGTTTACCGGGCTGAACTGGCACATTCTAAACGTAGGGTTCAACTGGTTGATCGACCATGAACTCGTTGAAGTCAATGTTTCAGCACCAGAGAATCACTCGTTGATCGCGCGTCTGTGGAGGTTTGAAGAGTGGCGCATGGTAGGAGAGCGCGACGACATGGAGGTGGATGGGGAAGATAACGAGGCAGGTGAATATGATCTACCGAGCGAGCTCGGATACTCCATTTTACGCATTGCACCTACCTTCATCCTCGCTCCACCAATAGGCGAAGCAGATCCGATCTGGCGTCAAATTCTTGGTTTGGGCCCCGACGGCCATTACGCGATCAACAATTTTATTGGGAGTTGGTTTCTTACGCTGTTGAGAAAGCACGACCCAAGCCGCTTTATGGTCGAGTGGCAAGCGATGATTGACTATGCCTTCGCCGCGAATTGGTGTTCAGGTCGGCGTTGGTATCGTGGTCGCGAGATGTTTGTGAACCTGCTCGGCTTCAATGCATCTCGCGAGTTAACACAGGGGAGTGTCATCTGTGAAAGATTGCCCGAATTATTACCGTATTACCGGCGGTGGGCGGAAGAGCACTTAGCCGGTGACGAAGATAACATCGCGATCTTCAGCCACTTCCTAACTTCTCAACCTGGTCAGTCACTACGCCTCGAAGGCTTGATCTGGCTCAATTCTGCGCTAGTCCAAACTGAACGCTTGAATCGACTATCTACTGGAAACAGCATCGCCGAGGCAATAGACGCCATCCTTTTGCAACACACTACTGACCTAATCTCGCAGCCAGCGAGCAGAGATGCAATGATTGCAATTGTTGCCCGACTCGTACGTGAACAGGTTGGCACTGCAATGGACCTTCAGAAGAGGATCGGAAATTTACGGTGAAACCTTTACTGCGGTAATCCAATAAAAGAAAAGGGGACAGATTTATTTTTGCAATAATAAATCTGTCCCCCTTTTTCGTTTTTCCATCTCTTTCCTCTGCCCCTTTCTCCCCCTTCTTTTACCCTTTTTCCCTTTTTCCGCCTGATTTGGCTGAGCTACACCTCAAGCATGTTTTCATGCCTATGTTTGCTTGGATGCAGGTATCGCCTCAGGCAGTATCACGACGTCATTGCGCTGCGTGAGGATGCAGGTATGCGAATGATTGGGCCATTCACCCAGGAGCGTCCCACTCAACCTGCTGGGGCACAACAGGAGAACATTCCCAAGAGAGAAGAGTGGGAAAGCCATTACGACGGGGAGATCCCGGCTGCCGTCCACCGCCCCCCAGCTAGCCAGATCAAAGTCCTTGACCTCAAAATTTTTCAACAGACGATACTTGAGTGGGCTGGCCTCGCGCACCCCCATTATCTCGGCAGCTTTAAACACAACCGTAGAGCTAGCACCCGGATATACGGCGATCACCGCTAAGGTTACAAGCAATGCAGACCCGAACGACAGCAGCCCCCGTGCGACAATATGTTTTTTGCTCACAAAAAAAATCAATGCTGGCAAGAACAACAAGACAACCGCGATCATGGAAATAACCATCAGCGTTGTGATGGCCTCCGGTGTATCTTTGCCCGTGTACGATTTCATCAGTATCAACACCGGGTAGACAGCTGCGAAAACAGCGACCATCAAAACAAAGTAGGCGAAAAACAATACTCCCGCCTGATGCCACCAAGCCCCGAGCGATCTGAGGTTGTTAAAAAGTGAAACAAACTTAAGAGCGATTCGGAATTTCTTGGAGACTAACGACAAACCCATGAAACTGATCATGCAAGTGATAATAACCCCTACCACGATGACATGACCGATTTGGGGGGCTTGAAATAATAGCGCTACAAAAATCAACGACCCAATCACCGCCACCCAAAAAAACAACCGGGCAACAGTTGGCCTAAAATTCGGTGTTTGGTTAAACAACGAAACGGCCAAAGCGTAAAAAATAGTTGTAGTAAACATCACCAACATATATAAAAACAAAACAAAGGCAACTAGCCCAAGCCACGGAAGCAGTGCAGAAAACCTCTTATCAAAGACCAACGGCAGAAGGTCTATTCGGTCTATCGCCTTTGCGTACGTCATTAAAATCCCGAAGCTAATCACTGCACTGAATAAAGCAGCAACACTTCCAATTAGCCCCCAGTGTTCTGCCATCAACTTGAGCGCCGCATGCATATCCTGTTGGAATGAGGCAATCTTTTTTTTCTCATTCCCCCCACCGCTGCCTTTATCCACTGCCTTTACTCGTCCTTTCCATATCCAATATTAACGAAAATCACCGATCAATAATTGATCAGCTCACTATTTCAGTAAATAGTATCGACTCACACTCAATTAACTTTAGCCCCAGAAAAGCAGAACAAGTGGATAAACTTATTTTCATCCACCCTGCTAAAACTTCCGAACCCAAAACTACTTGAGCAAGCCACCTACTTCAAGCAGGCAACACAAACCTTGCTTCAAGCCTATGCAATAACTCAAACGTATTCAAAAAAGGAACATCAAGCTCCTGACAAATATTGGGAATGATGAATTTTCGCTTCGCGTCGAGATTCAGCACTTCATGAGTAACGACTGTAGCCCCTGTAGTCATCGCTTTCGCAATTAACCAAGGGTCAGCACCCGCTAAAAACTCCTCCACAGCACCTATTTTCATCTTAGGCGCTTGGCCAGCCACAAGCCCCGCAACCTGCGTGAATGCCAGTTGCGTATCCTGATCCGTGGTGGAGTGAAAGAAATCAGAATTGTCCTTCGCCCACTCCGCCAGATCGTCATGCCCTTTTGTTAACTCATCCATTACAGGGGCAATGCTGGCTAATGCGAATTCTTTATTTTTAAGTAATAACCATTGCCAAAATCCAGGACAGATAGCCATCCCGTAATAACGGTTCTTCGCTTCGATCAGTGTGTTAGAGTCGAGTAAATGATTCATTCCGTGTTCTTGCTGGCGAGAGTCCTTAATTTGGCAGGTTGCACGCCGAGCAAATGTCCCGCATCGCGCAGCAGCATCCGACCACTCATTGCTTCACTCAGCACTGCCTTGCTTAGGCGAGGGCTGTTTTTCGCGGTGGCGTTACGGTAATAGTCACCCGCTCCACCTTTGTCATCCTGGAAAGCCTTGAGGATCATTCGATAGTAAGTGCTGTACTGCGTTTGGCTTATATAACCAAGATCCAATGCGCGACGACCGATAGCTAATTTACTGATGTGAAACCGAGTGGCTAGCGGAGCTAAATTGTCTTCCCAGTTAATGTCTGCATTCCATAGGGCGCGGAATTGGGCTTCGGGAGCCAGAAACTCACCTGCAACTGCATTGCAGAAACGCTCTTCTTCTCGATCATTGGCGGTATTTCCGTCAGACACTCCACTGCTACCAATCCAGATATGAGCCAGCTCGTGAAGCAAGGTGAACATCCTGGCGGTGGGAGCGTCGGAGCTATTGATAAATACGACGGGGGCGTGGGCATTGCTGATGGCAAAACCCCGAAATTCGCTCACTTCCAGTTTGCGGTGAGTGTTCCCTAGCGCAATGCCACTGCGCATAACCAAAATGCCAGCCACTTCAGCAGCGTCGATCAAGGCACGGCTGTATTTTTCGTAATCCAATCGAGCAATGTCTGGGTTCACGCCGAGGACCCGGCGGATATCGTCCACCACCTCTCCGACTTGAGATCGACTACTGAAGCGACCTACAAATGCCAGCGGTTGATGCTCCTGGTGTTGCAGATACTCCAGGTACCAGTCCTGCTTACGTATTGCATCCCTTACGGTGTCCGCCAGCTCCAAAGTGGGACGTTGAGGAGCGATCCCTCCCACTGTCCGCAGATCAGGTAAAGGCAGTTGCTCGACTGGAGGGTGCTGAAGAAATAAGAAACCAAACGGGATGTGAGCGACACTCGCCCACTTTTGAGCCTGAAGGAATGTTGGCTTGGTCTCACCAGCCTCCCACTCCTGCACTCGATCAGGTTTCACCGGCAGCCTTTTAGCAACCTGCTCAGTGGACAGACCTGCGCGCTCCCGAGACCAGGTGAGCAGGCTTGGATTGACGTAGGCGGCTTGACTCATAGGGTCGCAGGCAAATCAGATGGGGCCAGTAAACGTTCAAGAGCATCCTTGGCAGATGCGTCTGACTGACGCTGGTTCCCGTTATCTGGCATTGCCTTTCTCCTTGGCTATTGAAGATCTGGTAACAGCGTCTACAGATTAGTAGAGAAGCGGAGCTACCGACGGTAGAAGCGGGCGAGTATGAGGTAAATCCGCAACGACCCGAAGCGCAAATATGTAACCCGCGGACAGATGGCATTGCCCTTTTGCCAGCCGCAGCGGCCTCTTTACGCAAACATCCGCCCTCACCACCCACATCATCACCCAGCGGTCTCGAAGGTTGCAGGAAAAGGATCTCCACGATACCCTCCCCACCGTCGCTGCCAATTCAGCGACCGGGTGTGGTAACCCGAGTTATTCAAGGCGCAACAGCGCCCCAATCACGTCATCAGGCGCTTTTTTTATGCCTGCGGCGTGAGTTATGGCGGCTGTGCGTGGGACGCCCTCGGGCGTGCCGGTTTCCTTGATTCCCGGTTTACCACCCTGCGCACAGCTGTCACCCATTCGTGTGGTAACGAACGTGGCGGCTCCTCATATCAAGGAGTTGGATAATGCGCAGTATCAATCCGTTTGAAATTTTGCTTTCCCCTCTACGCAATTCCCAATCGCGTAACACCCTCCCCCATTGCCTCTCCATCCTCGGAGGTGGCCAATGACTGAACAAAATGAACTCAAAACCATTGGTCTGACACCTGCGATCTACTGCGCGGATCAAGCGCTGTTTCATGTCACTCGCGGGGTTCCTCTTGGCGATGCGTTAGCCATGGCCTCCGATTTTTTGTTCCTGGCCAAGACGCTCACTGAAGATGCTGCTTATGCCAGAGACACTGACCGTCACGCCTGGGCTGCGCATTATCTGACTTCGATGAGCAAGGCGTTGGTGGATGATGCGGTGAAGGTGCTGACTCGGGATCGGACTTGTGCGCCGGTATCCAAGCGGGCGGGGGCGAAGGCTGAGGCTTAGTGGTTGAGGCCTGTGGGTGTGGGTGACTTGCGATGGTGGCGGCTGATTCAGCATTAATGTTGGTTGGGCTGGCGCTATCGCGAGCAGGCTCGCTCCTACAGGGGTTGCGGTGAGCTGACAGGCATTATTTGGCCCGACTGGGTGAGTGGGTTGTGATTGCGGTGCATCTTCAGCATTGATGGTGGCTGGGCTGGCGCTTTCGCGGGCAAGCCCGCTCCTACAGGGATTGCGGTGAGCTGACAGGCATTATTTGGCCTGAGTGGGTGAATGGTTATTGCGGTACACCTTCAGCATTGATGCTGGCTGGGGCTGGCGTTTTCGCGAGCAGGCTCGCTCCCACAGGGGGTTGTGTGTTTAGTGGGATTTGTGATTCGCCCCTGGGTTTCGTTAGGAAAGGCTTCGGAGGGGCTGGCTTAGGCAATTTCCATGTTCCATAAACAAGAAGGCCCGAACGTAATGCCGGACTGAGCCAACACCAGAGGATCGGGCGCGATTGGGATCAATGCTGTCTTAGCCTAATGACGATGTCAACGTCGCCAGCAGGAATGGTGGTTGCCTCGGTTTTTTCGCGAGCGAGCTCCTACAGGGGTTATGGGGAATCGGTTTTGGGATTTCCGGGCTTCGAGTGCTTCCGATGGGCTTGATCGTCACCTTCTCCACAGGCAATCCACTGTGCATAACTTCTGCAACCTCCCCTCTGGCACGGCGCCTCCCCCCTCATTCTTCTAGACTCAATACAAGGTCGTAGACAGAACCAAACACGTCGCTCTGGTGCAGCCGAATCAAGGGCCGCGTGGCAATCTGGCTTTTATGCCCCTATTGAGGTGCGGCGAAGACCGTGCCGGGCGCAACAAGATGCCCGCTCAGGGTGCCCTGGCCGACGGCCTGTAGATGCCACGATACCGTGACGTGGTGTGAATGCCGCAGCCGACACTTTCGGACAACCGACAACCGCCTGGTTTGTCCGTGACCGTGAGGATTGCTGAATGCCTGATGAGAAGTTGCACCTGCCTGTGGTCAACAGTCTGCTGGAGCGCCATAAGGGCACCCCGGGTGCGCTGTTGCCCATTCTTCATGATATTCAGGAGCGCATCGGTTACATCCCCGATGTCGCCGTCCCCGAGATTGCCCATGCCCTCAACCTGAGTCAGGCCGAGGTTCGCGGGGTGATCAGTTTTTACCATGACTTCCGTACCGCGCCGCCCGCGCGGCATATCCTGCGGCTGTGCCGGGCCGAGTCGTGCCAGAGCCGTGGCGCCGAGCAGCTTGCCGCGCAGTTGCGCGAGCGTCTGCAACTGGACGATCACGGCAGCAGCGCCGACGGCAGCATCAGTTTGCGTCCGGTGTATTGCCTTGGCGCCTGTGCCTGTTCGCCCGCTCTGGAGCTGGATGGTCGGGTGCATGCGCGGCTCAGTGCCGAGCGTCTGGATGCGTTGCTCGATGCTTGCCGGGAGGACGCGTGATGCCAGCTTTCTATCTGTCCCGTGATTCGGTGGCCCGTGCCGTAGGCGCCGAAGAGATTGCGGCAGCCCTTATCATCCATGGCCGGGGCCGCGTTATGTCTGAGTTGCAACGCACCAGTTCGCGCGGCCTGTATTGGCTGGAACCATTGCTGGAAGTGGACACGCCGCAAGGCCGTTTCGGCTTCGGCCCACTGACTGCTGACGATGTACCGTCAGTGCTCGAAGCCTTGAAAGGCGAGCCGTCTGCCCATCCGTTGGCCCTGGGCCTGGTGGAAGAGTTGCCCTATCTGAAGACGCAACAACGCCTGCTGTTTGCCCGCGCCGGCATCACCCGGCCGCTGTACATCGACGATTACCTGGATCATGGCGGTTTCGAGGGTTTGAAAAGAGCCATTACCCTCGGTGGCGAACAGACTGCGACTGAGGTATTCGATTCGGGCCTGCGTGGCCGTGGCGGCGCGGCCTTCCCGGCCGGGATCAAATGGCGCACGGTGCGCGGCACTCAGGCTGCGCAAAAGTACATTGTGTGCAACGCCGACGAAGGCGACTCCGGCACTTTTGCCGACCGCATGTTGATGGAAGGCGACCCCTTCCTGCTGATCGAAGGCATGGCGATTGCCGGCATTACCGTCGGCGCCACTTACGGCTACATCTATGTTCGCTCGGAATATCCCGATGCTGTGGCCACGCTGCGTGCGGCGTTGAACATCGCCCGAGACGCCGGTTACCTCGGCGCCAATGTCGGCGGCAGCGGCCAGGCCTTCGATATGGAAGTCCGTGTCGGGGCCGGGGCTTACATCTGTGGTGAAGAAACCGCGCTGCTGGACTCCCTCGAAGGCAAGCGCGGGATCGTCCGCGCCAAGCCGCCGATTCCGGCGTTGCAGGGGTTGTTCGGCCTGCCGACGCTGGTGCACAACGTACTGACTTTGGCCTCGGTGCCGCTGATTCTGGCCAAGGGTGCGCAGTTCTACCGCGATTACGGTATGGGCCGTTCTTTGGGCACCATGCCCTTCCAGTTGGCGGGCAATGTGCGTTGCGGCGGTCTGGTGGAACGGGCCTTTGGCCTGACCTTGCGCGAACTGGTGGAAGACTACGGCGGCGGTACCGCCAGTGGCCGGCCGTTGAAGGCTGCGCAGGTGGGCGGCCCGCTCGGCGCCTGGGTGCCACCTTCGCAATTCGACACACCGCTGGATTACGAAGCCTTTATGGCCATCGGTGCGATGCTCGGTCACGGTGGTGTGGTGGTGGCTGACGACACCCTGGACATGGCCCGCATGGCGCGTTTCGCCATGCAGTTCTGCGCCGAGGAATCCTGTGGCAAATGCACGCCGTGCCGCATCGGTTCGACCCGTGGCGTCGAGGTGATCGACCGTCTGCTGGCCGCGCCTGACCAGATCAGTCGTGATGAACAGGTGATCATCCTCAAGGACCTGTGCGACACCCTGCAATACGGTTCGCTGTGCGCGTTGGGCGGCATGACGTCTTATCCCGTGGCCAGCGCCCTCAAGCACTTCCCCGCTGACTTCGGTCTGCAAGCCTCGGAGGCCGAACAATGATCACTCTCTTCGACCCGAAAACAGACATTGACCTGGGTACGCCTGCCCGCGACAGCCAGGTGCAAGTCACCCTCAACATCGATGGCCGCAGCATCAGCGTGCCCGAAGGCACCTCGGTGATGCGCGCCGCCGCGCTGCTGGGCACTACCATTCCCAAACTCTGTGCCACCGACAGCCTGGAAGCCTTCGGCTCCTGCCGCATGTGCCTGGTGGAGATCGACGGCATGCGTGGTTATCCGGCGTCCTGCACTACGCCGGTCAGCGAAGGCATGAGCGTGCACACCCAGACGCCCAAGCTCGCGACCCTGCGCCGTAACGTCATGGAGCTGTACATTTCCGATCACCCGCTGGACTGCCTGACCTGCTCGGCCAACGGCAACTGCGAGCTGCAAACCGTGGCCGGTCAGGTCGGCCTGCGGGAAGTGCGTTATGGCTATGAAGGCGAGAACCATCTGGAGGACGTGAAAGACACCTCCAACCCCTATTTCGACTATGACCCGAGCAAGTGCATCGTCTGCAACCGCTGCGTGCGCGCCTGCGAAGAAACCCAGGGCACCTTCGCCCTGACCATTACCGGGCGTGGCTTCGAATCCCGGGTGGCCGCCGCTGGTGGCGAGAACTTCCTCGACTCCGAATGCGTGTCCTGCGGCGCCTGTGTACAAGCCTGCCCTACTGCGACGCTGATGGAAAAAAGCGTGGTCGAACTGGGCCAGCCCGAACGCAGCGTGATCACCACCTGTGCCTATTGCGGGGTGGGCTGCTCGTTCCGTGCCGAGATGAAAGGCGACCAGTTGGTACGCATGGTTCCGGACAAGAACGGCCAGGCCAACCACGGCCACTCCTGCGTCAAGGGGCGCTTCGCCTGGGGCTACGCCACACACCCGGATCGCATCACCAAGCCGATGATCCGCAAGCACATCAACGACCCTTGGCAGGAAGTCAGCTGGGACGAAGCGGTGACCTACGCCGCCAGTGAATTCCGCCGGCTGCAGCAAAAATATGGCCGCGATTCCATTGGTGGCATCACCTCCAGCCGCTGCACCAACGAAGAAACCTATCTGGTGCAGAAACTGGTGCGGGCCGCCTTCGGTAATAACAACGTCGACACCTGTGCGCGGGTCTGCCACTCGCCCACCGGCTATGGCCTGAAACAAACCCTGGGCGAGTCCGCCGGCACCCAGAGTTTCGACTCGGTGATGCAGGCCGACGTGATCCTGGTGATGGGTGCCAACCCCAGCGACGCCCACCCGGTGTTCGCCTCTCAACTCAAACGCCGCCTGCGTGAAGGCGCGCGGCTGATCGTCATCGATCCGCGACGCATTGATCTGGTGGATACGGTGCATGCCCGCGCCGAGTATCACCTGGCCCTGCGCCCCGGTACCAACGTCGCCATGCTCAACGCCTTGGCTCATGTGATTGTCACTGAAGGACTGCTCAACCAGGCCTTTATCGACGCCCGTTGCGAGGGTAGCGATTTCGCGATCTGGAGTGAATTCGTCAGCCGTGCGGAAAACTCGCCGGAAGCCCTTGGCCCTGTCTGCGGTGTACCCGCTGCCGACATCCGTGCCGCTGCGCGCCTGTATGCCACCGGTGGCAATGCGGCGATCTACTACGGTTTGGGCGTCACCGAACACAGCCAGGGCAGTACTTCGGTGATGGGCATCGCCAACCTGGCCATGGCCACCGGCAACATCGGCCGCGAAGGCGTGGGCGTGAACCCGTTGCGCGGGCAGAACAACGTCCAGGGCTCCTGCGACATGGGTTCCTTCCCCCATGAGCTGCCCGGCTACCGGCACGTCTCCAACGAGGTGGTACGAGCACAGTTCGAACAGGCCTGGAACGTCACCCTGCAACCCGACCCGGGCCTGCGTATCCCCAACATGTTCGAGGCAGCCTTGGGCGGCAGCTTCAAGGGCCTGTATTGCCAGGGCGAAGACATCGCCCAGAGCGACCCCAATACCCAGCACGTCACCGCGGCCCTGTCGGCCATGGAATGCATAGTGGTGCAGGACATTTTCCTCAACGAAACCGCCAAGTTCGCCCACGTGTTCCTGCCGGGCTGCTCGTTCCTGGAAAAAGACGGCACCTTCACCAACGCCGAGCGACGCATCTCCCGGGTGCGCAAGGTCATGGACCCGCTGGGCGGCAAGGCCGACTGGGAAGGCACGGTGGCCCTGGCCAATGCCTTGGGCTACCCGATGAACTACCAACATCCATCGCAAATCATGGATGAAATCGCCAGCCTGACGCCGACTTTCACCAACGTCAGCTACGCCGAACTGGACCGCCACGGCAGCCTGCAATGGCCGTGCAACGCCGAGGCACCGGACGGCACACCGACCATGCACATCGAAGAATTCGTGCGTGGCAAGGGGCGCTTCATGCTCACCGGCTACGTGCCCACCGAGGAAAAGGTCAACAGTCGCTACCCGCTGCTGCTGACCACCGGGCGCATCCTCAGCCAGTACAACGTCGGCGCCCAGACCCGGCGTACCGACAACGTCGCCTGGCATGACGAAGACCGCCTGGAAATCCACCCGACCGACGCCGAGAGCCGTGGCATCAACGAAGGCGACTGGGTCGGCATCGGCAGCCGCGCCGGGCAGACCGTGCTGCGGGCGCGAATCACCGAACGGGTCGCCCCGGGCGTGGTGTACACCACCTTCCACTTCCCGGAATCGGGCGCCAACGTCATCACCACCGACAACTCCGACTGGGCGACCAACTGTCCGGAGTACAAGGTCACCGCCGTGGAAGTCAGTCGCGTTTATCACCCTTCGGAGTGGCAAAAGCGCTTCCAGGAATTCAGCGAGGAACAGCAACGTTTGCTCGATGAACGTCGTCAGGCACGCGGGACCAAAGCCGAGGTACGCCGATGAGTACTGACAACCTGATCAAGATGGCCAACCAGATCGCCCAGTACTTCGCCAGCCAGCCGGACCAGCAACAGGCGGTGCTCAGCGTGCGCAATCATATGCAGATGTACTGGGCGCCGAGCATGCGCAAGGAGTTGCTGGCCTGGCAGACGGAGCATCAGGGGGCGGACTTGCACCCGCTGGTGCAGGCGGCGGTAACAGGGGCGGGTTGGGAGGCCTAAGTTTAAGCCAGCGGAAAAACTGTAGGAGCGAGCTTGCTCGCGATGGTCTTCAACGATAACGCGCGAATCCAGGAGACGCGCGGCGTTCTTGAGCCCATCGCGAGCAAGCTCGCTCCTACACATCCTTCCTCGCCGCCGTCACGGTCACTTCAATGGCCCGGACACTGATCGCCGCGAAAGTCGCGGTCATCAGCACGCCGTTGAAACCCAGCAGCACTGCCAACACTCGCGACACACCCAGTTTTGGCACCAGTTCTCCATAGCCGATGGTCAGTCCGGTCACGAAGGCAAAGTAGACACCGTCATCAGGGCTCCACCCTTCCAGCTGGGCGATGACGAGGCCAAACGCAACGATCACTAAAAGCAGTATCGAGAAGATCGGCCACACCACTTTGAAGTAGAACCAGACGGCTTTGTAGAACTCGTGGCGGACGTTTGATGCACGGGCGAGGTTCATGGCATGGGCTTCCTGGGTTTTGCCTGACCGGCTATTGAATGCGCGGCGGTTCAATACCCCGTTCAGCTTGGCACAAGCGCTGAAAACCGCGACCGACGGGGCGTTATCTTTGGCGAGGACTATGACAAAGATGACGCCAATCGGGCTATCCAGAAACCGCCTGCTGCTGGACTCGTTGTAGGAGCGAGCTTGCTCGCGATGGTCGTTAACGATAACGCGTGTTTACTGGTTAAACGCGGCGCTCTCCAGTCCATCGCGAGCAAGCTCGCTCCTACAATAACGCGGCGCTCTCGAGTCCATCGCGAGCAAGCTCGCTCCTACAACAACAGCAACAGTGGCAGGCTTATCCCTCAGTTCGCTTCAGTTTCCCGGATCAGCTTCTTGTTGATCTTGCCGACGCTGGTCTTGGGGATTTCGGTCACGAACTTGAACTGCTTGGGGATCGCCCATTTGTTGATGCGCCCGCCGTCGACGAAGGCTTGCAAATGAACCTCCAGAATCTTGCGGTCAAGGTATTGCCCCGGCTCGCAGACGACCATGGCCATCGGGCGTTCGCCCCACTGTTCATCGACGATGCCCACCACGGCCACGGACATGACGCCCGGGTGTTCGCTGATCAGGCTTTCCAGTTCCAGGGAGCTGATCCATTCGCCGCCGGTCTTGATCACGTCTTTGATGCGGTCCTTGATTTCCACGCCGCCCAGTGGGTCGATCGAGGCCATGTCGCCGGTGTGCAGCCAGCCGTTGTGCCACAGCTCCGCGCCTTTGTCCGGGGCTTTCAGATAGCCCTGGGTCAGCCACGGCGCGCGCACCACGATCTCGCCCAGGGACTCGCCATCATGGGCCACGTCATTGCCCTCGGCGTCGATGATCTTCAGGTCGACCATCGGCACCGGCGTGCCGGTCTTGATGCGCGTCGGCAGTTGGGCCTCGGCGGACAGTTGGCGGTCTTCATCGCGCAGGTACGTCAGGCACAGCAGCGGGCAGGTTTCCGACATGCCGTAGCCGGCATGCACCACCATGCCTTTGGCATTGGCCTCGCTGGCAACGCCGAGGGTCAGCGCACTGCCGCCCAGGAGCATTTTCCAGCCATCGAAACGGGTCGCCTTGCCTTCCTCGCAATTGAGGATCATCTGCAAAATGGTCGGCACGCAGTGGGAGAACGTCACCTTCTCTTCGCGGTACAACTTGACCAGGCTGTTGGGTTCGTAGCGGCCGGGATACACCTGCTTGATGCCCATCAGGGTCGCGACATACGGCACACCCCACGCATGCACGTGGAACATCGGCGTGATCGGCATGTACACATCGTCGGAACGCAGCAGCGGCTGGCCCTGATAGACGCCCAGGGTGCCGACGGCATTCAGGGTGTGCAGCACCAGTTGCCGGTGGCTGAAGTACACGCCTTTCGGGTCGCCGGTGGTGCCGGTGGTGTAGAACAGCGTGGCGACCGAGTTCTCGTCGAAATCGGGAAAATCGTACTGGTCCGGGGCCAGGGACAGCAGGTGCTCGTACTCGCCCAGCACCGGCAGCGAGGTCGTGGTCGCCTCGTCATCGGTGAGCTGCAGGTAACCTTTTACGGTTTCCAGCCGTCCGTGGATCTGCTCGACCAGGGGCAGGAAATCATCATGCACCAGCACCAGGTCATCCTCGGCGTGGTTCATGGTGAACAGCACCTGCTCCGGCGACAGGCGAATGTTCACGGTGTGCAGCACCGCGCCGATCATCGGCACGGCGAAGAAACACTCCAGGTAACGGTGGCTGTCCCAGTCGAGCAGGGCCACGGTGTCACCGGCCTTGACCCCGGCCGCCGTCAGCGCATTGGCCAGGCGGCGGATGCGCTGGTTGAGCGTCTGGTAGCTGTAGCGCAGCTTGTCGGCGTAGACGATTTCCCGGCCCAGCTCGTAGCGCACGCCGGACAGCAGCAATTGCTTGATCAGCAAGGGATAGGCATAGGCGCCGTCGGCGGGCGGAATTATTTTTGTCGCCATCATGATTAAGGTTCCTTGTCCTTTCGATCAGAACTGATCGGCTTGCAGCTCGTAGAGGCAGTCGCTGCCGGCCTTGGCCGATGCGCTCAACGAGTGGATACGCGGCAGCAACCGGGCGAAATAGAAACGCGCGGTGGCCAGTTTGCTGGTGTAGAAATCGTCCTCGGCATCCCCGCTCATGACGGCCTTGGCCATGCGCGCCCACATGTAGGCGTACGCGGTGTAGCCGAACACGTGCAGGTACTCGACCGAGGCCGCGCCGATTTCGTTCGGGTTGTTTTGTGCCCGGTCCAGCAGCCACGCGGTCAGGTCGTCGAGGGTGTCGACGGCGGCGTTCAGCGGCTGGGTGAACTCGCCGAGGTCCGCGCAGGCAGTGGCGGTGAAGTTGCGGATTTCCGAAGCGAACAAACGGTAGAGCGCCCCGCCGCTGCCGACGATCTTGCGCCCGGCCAGGTCCAGCGACTGGATGCCGTTGGTGCCTTCGTAGATCTGGGTAATGCGCACGTCCCGCACCAGTTGCTCCTGGCCCCACTCACGGATGTAGCCGTGGCCGCCGAAGACCTGCTGGCCGTGGAGGGTGGTCTCCAGGCCCATGTCAGTGAGAAATGCCTTGGCCACCGGGGTCAGCAGCGATACCAGATCCTGCGCGCGCTGGCGTGTCGGTGCGTCTTCGCTGTACTTGGCGATGTCCAGTTGCAGGGCCACGTAGCTGGAGAACGCACGGCCGCCTTCGTTCAAGGCTTTCATGGTCAGCAGCATGCGGCGCACGTCCGGGTGCACGATGATCGGGTCGGCCGCTTTGTCCTTGTGCTGCGCGCCGGTCGGTGCACGGCTTTGCAGGCGGTCACGGGCGTAGGCGACGGCGTTCTGGTACGAACGCTCGCCCTGTGCCAAGCCTTGTATGCCCACGCCCAGACGTTCGTAGTTCATCATGGTGAACATGGCCGCCAGGCCTTTGTTCGGTGCGTCGACGATCCAGCCGGTGGCGCCGTCGAAGTTCATCACGCAGGTGGCGGAGGCCTTGATGCCCATCTTGTGTTCGATGGAGCCGCAGGACAGCGCGTTGTTTTCACCCAGCGAACCGTCAGCGTTGACCAGCACTTTCGGCACCAGGAACAGCGAGATGCCTTTCGGCCCGGCCGGTGCATCCGGCAGTCGCGCCAGCACCAGATGGATGATGTTTTCGGTCAGGTCGTGCTCGCCACCGGTGATGAAAATCTTGCTGCCGCTGACCTTGTAACTGCCATCGGCCTGGGGTTCGGCCTTGGTGCGGATCAGGCCGAGGTCGGTACCGGAATGGGCTTCGGTCAGGCACATCGAACCGGTCCAGGTGCCGGCGTACATGTTCGGCAAGTAAGCCGCTTTCAGTTCTTCGCTGGCGTGGGCCTTGATCGACAGGCAGGCGCCGGCGGTCAGCATCGGGTACAGGCCGAACGACAGGCTGGCCGAGTTGACCATCTCTTCGACCTGCGCCGAAATCGCCTTGGGCATGCCCATGCCGCCGTACTGCGGATCACCGCCGACACCCACCCAACCGCCTTCGGCGAAGGCTTGATAGGCCTGGGCAAAACCGTCCGGGGCGGTGACCGCGCCGTCGTTCCAGGTGCAGCCCTGTTCGTCGCTGGCGCGGTTCAGTGGCGCGATCACTTCGGCGCTGATCTTGCCGGCCTCTTCAAGGATGGCGGCGGCGGTCTCTTCATCGATCACGTCGGCCAGGCCGGGCAATTGTGCCCAGAGCCGGGACACCTGGAAAACCTCGTTGAGTACGAAGCGCATGTCGCGCAGGGGAGCTTTGTAATCAGACATCTTGGCTTACTCGGAAGTGGTCACGGCATGGGGCATGCCGGGACGTTCAGTGGATTCAGCGTTTTCGGTTGCCGCGACAGAACCGGGCTGCGGTGCCCGTTCGCGCAGCAGGAACCAGGACAGGGCCGGAATCAGGATCAGCGCGCCGAGCATGTTCCACAGGAACATGAAGGTCAGCAGGATGCCCATGTCGGCCTGGAACTTGATCGGCGACCAGACCCAGCACACCACGCCGGCGGCGAGGGTGATGCCCACCAGCCCGACCACCCGGCCGGTGAACGACACGGCGTTGCGGTAGGCCTGGGACAATGGCAAGCCCTGACGCTGGAAGTGCAGTTGCACGCTGAGCAGGTACAAGGCGTAGTCCACGCCGATGCCCACGCCGAGGGCGATCACCGGCAGGGTCGCGACTTTCACACCGATACCCATGGCCACCATCAAGGCTTCGCAGAGGATCGAGGTCAGCACCAGCGGCAACAGCGCCACCAGCGTGGCGCGCCAGCTGCGGAAGGTGATCAGGCAGAACAGCGTCACCGCCGCGTAGACGTAAAGCAGCATGGTGCGGTTGGCTTCGCGGACCACTATGTTGGTTGCGGCTTCAATACCGGCGGTGCCGGCGGCGAGCAGGAACTGGCGATCCGCGGTGCTGTTTTCCTTGGCGAACTTGTCGGCAATCGCCACCACCGCGTCCAGGGTTTCGGCCTTGTGATCCTTGAGAAAGGTGATCACCGGCATCAGCGAGCAGTCGGTGTTGAACAGCTCCGGGGAGTTGACCGAGGCTTGTTGCGCGGCGTAGTTCAGCACGTCCTGGTTGCGCTGGATGCTGTTGAGCTTGGGGTTGCCTTCGTAGGTGCCGGCGGTGATCTGGCGTACCGCGTTGACCAAGGACGCGGTCGCCTGCACGCCCGGATACTGTTGCAGTTCCCAGGCCAGGCGGTCGGCGAGGACCAAGGTCTTGTAGTTCAGGCAGCCTTCCGGCGCGGTCTTGATCATCACCGCGAACAGGTCGCTGGACAGCGCGTAATGCTGGGTGATGTAGGCGTTGTCGCGGTTGTAGCGCGAGTCGGCGCGCAGCTCCGGCGCCCCGCTGTCGAGGTCGCCGATTTTCAGGTTCTGGCTGACCATGTAACCGCCAATGCCCATCAACACCGCGACCACTACTGCGCCCGTGGCCCACTTGGCGGTGGTGAAGCGATCGAGCGCGTCCCACAGTCTGCCGGAGCCTTTGTGCTTCTCTGCGCGGTTGTCGATTTTCAGCGCACGCTCGGCGGCTTTCGCGCCCACACCGACATAGGACAGTGCCACCGGCATCAACAGCAGCGAGGTGAAGATCAGCACTGCGACGCCGATGCTGGCAGTGATCGCCAGATCCTGGATCACCGGGATATCGATCAGCATCAGCACGGCGAAGCCCACAGCGTCGGCCAGCAGCGCGGTGACACCGGCGATGAACAGACGGCGGAAGGTGTAGCGCGCAGCGATCAGTTTATGGGTGCCACGGGCGATGTCCTGCATGATGCCGTTCATCTTCTGCGCGGCGTGGGACACGCCGATGGCGAAGATCAGGAACGGCACCAGCACCGAGTACGGATCGATGGCGTAGCCGAGCCAGGCGACAATACCCAGTTGCCAGACCACCGCGATCAGCGAGCAGCCGACCACCAGCAGAGTGCTGCGCACGCAACGGGTGTAGCCGTAAATGATGATCAGCGAAGTGACCACGGCCAGGCCGAAGAACATCATCACCTGGATCAGGCCGTCGATCAGGTCGCCCATGAGCTTGGCGAAGCCGATCACCCGCACCTTGTAATGGCCGGTGCCTTCGACCCCGGATTTACGCGCAGCGCTGTCGCCGGCGTATTCGATCTTGTCGCGCAACTGCTCTTCGAGCATCTGCGAGAAAGCGTGGTAGTTGATGCGTTGACCACCGGCGGCGGCTTTGTCCATCAGCGGCACGATCAGCATGGTCGACTTGAAGTCGCTGGCCACCAGGCTGCCCACCAGACCGGCGCGGGAGATGTTCTGGCGCAACTGTTCAATGTCGGAGGGCGAGCCCTGATAACTGTCGGGCATCACCGGGCCACCCTGGAAACCGTCCTCGGTGACTTCAGTCCAGCGCACCGCCGGGCTCCACAGCGACTTCATCCACGCGCGGTCGACGCCTTCGGTGAGGAACAGCTGGTCGTTGACCTGCTTGAGCACGTCGAGGTATTGCGGATCGAAAATATCGCCCTGGGTGTTCTCGACCACTACCCGCACCGAATTGCCCAGGCCGCGCAGCGAAGCGCGGTTTTCCAGGAAGTTCTGGATGTAGGGCTGGCTCTGGGGAATCATTTTTTCGAAGCTTGGGCGCAGCTCCAGGCGAGTCACGGCCATGAAGCCCAGCACCACGGTGGCGAGCGCCATCAGCAACATGAACAGCGGACGGTAGTTGAACACCAGCCGCTCGAGGAGGTTGCCGGAGCGCTGGTCGAAATCCCGCAGTTCGCGGATCACCGGCATGGCGTCTTGTTTGATATTGCCCATGTCTGGGTTCTCGCTCTTAGGGTTCGAGGGCTGGATCGGCGGACAGCGTCCGGGCACCACGGCTGCCCGCTACCACCAACGCGCCAGCGGCGGACTGGGTGGCACCGGCGACCGGGGTCGGTGCCGGTTGCCGCACCAGATGCAACTGCGCGCCCGTCCCTTGGCTGACCAGCATCTGCCCGCCCTGGGTGAACAAGCGATAGTTGCCACGGGCATCGATCAGGCCCGCGGTGATGCTGACGTGCAGGCCGCTGTCCAGTGGGGTCCAGCTCTGGCCGCCGTCGGTGCTGCGCAGCACGTTGCCGCGCAGGCCGTAGATCAGCACTTCGCCTGGCTTGCCGAGTACACCGAAGAAGCTGCCTTGATAAGGCGTCGGCACGGCATTGAAGCGTTGGGCGCTGTCGTCCCATTTGAGCAGCAGGCCTTGCTCGCCCGCGATGTACAGACTGTCGCCGGTGGAGGCGATGGCGTTGAGGTGGAAACCCTGGGGGTTGTCGGTGCGGTCCTGGAATGGCGTCCAGGTCAGGCCACCGTCGTCAGTGCGCAGGATCAGGTTGAATACACCGACCACATAGCCGGTTTTGTCGTTGGCGAACCAGACGTCGAGCAGCGGTTTGTCCGCGCCCTGATCGACTAGCTTCTGGCCCTCGGTGACCAGCAGCGGCCATTGCTCATTGCCCGGTTCGGCGCTGGCCAGCGCCGTGTAATGCTTGACCAGCAAGGCGCCGATCTGACGACCGTCGAGCTGCTTGTGCCAGGTCGCGCCGGCGTCGCTGCTGTGCAGCACCACGCCATCATTACCCACCGCCCAGCCTTGGGTGGTGGTCGGAAAATTCACCGCAGTGAGATCGGCACTGGCCGGTACGGCGGCCTGTTGCCAGTGGTTTCCCGAATCATCGGAAAACAGAATATGGCCACGCTGGCCGACGGCAATCACGCGCCCGCCGGCGCGGGCCATGCCGGACAACGGACTGTTGATCGCCAAGGCACTGACCCTGGCAGGCAGGTCCAGCACATCGACGTAATCGGCCGCATGGGTGATGCCCTGCGACAGGCCGAGCACGACACCAAACGCCACCCGCAAAATATTATTTTTATACGAACACATACTGCGTCCTCTTCGGAAAACCGCGCCACACCTCGCGCCGTGCAGCTCATGCCACTGTAGGAGCGAGCTTGCTCGCGATGGTCGTGAACGATGACGCGTGCTGTCTGGATGCCCGCGTCGCCCTCTGGTTCATCGCGAGCAAGCTCGCTCCTACAACAACGCACCGGATCGTGCCAGCGCGTTTTTGCAGTTGGCTTAGCGAATGCCGGCGCCGGCCAGGGATTCCGAGGACCACTGGGCCTTGGAGAGCGGGTCGATGTATTTGATGCCGCCGTACGGGCCGACCACACCGTTGATGTTGTACGAACCGCCGACCAGGTCGTAGATCATGAAGGGCGTCGAATCCGGAACCTGCTTGTCGTAGCTCTGGCTCAAGAAGGCGAAGGAACCACGATAAAGCTGACCACGGGCGTCATATTGATCCGAGGCCAAAGCGGTCCAGCTGTCTTCGTCGAGGTAGAAGCGGCGCTTGGCGTAGATGTGACGGGCACCGGCCTTGAGGTTGCCCTCAACGACCCACACGCGGTGTTTTTCCCAGCGTACGAAGTCCGGTGACAGGTGATTGGCAGTGGTCAGCGACTTAGGATCCTGCACGTAGGTCAGCTTGTAGGTGTTGTAGGGCACGATCATTTCCTGCTTGCCGACCAGTTTCCAGTCGTAGCGATCCAGTGCACCATTGAACACGAACACGTCATCGTAGGTGCCCGCACCGGCGGTACCAGGGTTTGGCGTGTCGTAGGCCAAGCTCGGCGCCAGTTTCACTCGACGCTGCCCCGGCAAGTACTGCCAAGCGCGACGCGGTTGCTGCAACGGGTTGGCGGCGTCCTTGAGCATGATCGCCTCACCGGCGCGGCGCGCTGGGCCGGTGTATGCCAGCTTCATCTGGTAGTACACGTCGGCGCTGCTGATCGGCTGCGAGAGGTTTTCATAGATCGGGTAGGAGATGTTCGCTTGCCCGGTGGTCGCCAGGCTCGCCACGCCGGCCGAGTCGACGTTCCAGGAGTCGTACTTGGAGCTGATGCTGACGCCTTGGTAGCGCAACAGGAAGTTCCACATCGCTTCGTTGCCCGACTGCGGAATCGGGAACGGTATGCCTGGCAGGACGTTGTCGATGGCCAGGCCACCTTCCAGGGACTTGGCGCCGCTGGCGTTCTTCACGCCGTTATCCAGAATGGCTTGTGGCAGCGAAACGGTACGGTGAGTCGGGAAAACGTCGACATGGAAAGTCGGGAAGCGCTTGGCCAGTTCAACGGTGGTTGCGCTGAGCAGGCCCTTGTACTGATCGACGTTCTTGCCGTCGATCACCAGCAGCGGCTTCTCGCTGGCAAACGGATCCGGGCGCATGCTGTCACCGGCTTTGAAGCTGGCCGGCGGCGTGGTCAGGCCACCGTTGTAGGCAGGGATGGAACCATCAGCGTTCCCGGCTTTTTCAGCGCCCACCAGGGTCAGGCTGGTGCCCAGCTTGGCAGCTTCCTGGGTTGAAACAGCGGCCTGTGCCTGGGCGGCAAGGACCATGGCCAGCGAAGCGGCCAACACGGTTTTTACAAATTTCATCTTGTTATTCTCCTGCTTGCATTGAGCAAATCAGTGGTGAATCAGAATGTTGTTTTCATCGTCAGGTACACGGCGCCACGGTCCTCAGTCGTGGCACCACCTCCGGAGAAGGACGAGTAGCCACCGGCGAAACAGGCGTAGTTCTCGTTGCCGCTAAAGGCGTTAGGCGTGGAGCCGTCACCACCGTTCGGGCCGGTACTCACACCGCTGACGTTGCATTTTTCGGTTTTGCCGAAGGAGTCCACGTACTTCAGGTCAACGAAGTATTTGTTGTACACAACGGCACCGACGCCCACGGCATAGTTGCCGGTGTCCTTGGCACCGCCACCGGAGACCGGTGACACGCCGGCGAGACCGACGTTGACCGACATCGGCGCGTTGAGGTCGACACCCGGGAATACCTGGTACCAGGTCGGTGTGAAGTTGACTGCCAGACCCCAGTTGTCCCGGGTCGGCGCGTCGATGCCGCGATAGCTGTCCTTGCCCTTGTAGAGCGCTTCGTTCTTGCTATCGAGCTTGAGCAGGTTGCTGTAGTACAGCTCGGCAAGCACGGTTGCCTGATCGAACACCGGCGTTTTCGGCAGGGTCATCAGACCGTTGAGCGTCCAGTGCAAGGTGTCACCGGTGGCGCTCATGCTGTCGCCGCGGCTCGGGGTGTCGTAGACCACACCGGTGGCGTCGGTACGTGCAGGCAGCAGACCAAGCCCTTGCCCCAGACCCAGCGGGCTGCGGGTACTGACGATCGCCGGGATACTGGCCAGCGGCATGTTGTGACGGATGTTCAGGTCCGAACCGACACTGATCCCGCCCACGTCCTTGGACAGGCTCAGGCCGACGATCTTGATGTTGTCGGCATAGGCCATCTGATAGGTGGCGGTGTCCAGCGAATTGAGGGTGTTGATCACCGCAGGCACTTGCCCTGCCGGCCGAGTGCCGTTGGGGTTGGCCGAGGTAATGCCCCTGGCGTCCAGCCAGGCTTGCGGCAAGATTTCCGAAGTCTCGCGGTAGTAGACGCCGAGGGTGCCATCCAGCCAGGCCGGCGACCACTTGGCCATGACGCCCCAGTCGCCGCTGCTGCCCGGTGTCAGGTCATGGCCGCGACGCACGTTGGTCAACGCGTTGCACGGCGCCAGGCCACAACCCAGCGGACTGCCAGGCACCACGGCGTTGGTGTTGCCGAGCAGGAACGATTGCGCACCAAAGCCGACCAGGTCGGAACCACCGTAATAAGTACCGGCTTCCGGCAGACGCGCGGCGTCCCAATCGAGGAAGTACTGGGCACCCACGGTCAATTCCGGATTGACGGTGAACGTCATCGACAACTGGTTACGCGGAACGAACAGTTCCTTGGCCTCGGTACCCGGCGACGCGGCAAGCTTGGCCAGGTCGAGGCCGGACTGGCCGTAGCTGACCGAGTGCACCGGGTTGAGAATGGTCTCGCCCCAGAACACGTTGTGCTGACCGGCCTTGACGCTGAACATCGACTCCTCGCCCACTTCGGTGCTGTAGAACACGAAGGCATCGAGGATTTCGCCCGAAGGACCGCTGTAGTAGCGCTGGGCATAATTGCTCAGGTGCGGGCTGCCGTTGCCAACGTTGTCATGGGTGACCCCGGCCAGGCGCGGGTCGTTGGCGATCAGGCCCGAACGCGCATCGTTGCCATTGACGAACGGGTTGGAATTGGAACCGGTATTGTCATAGGCCTTGTCGTACCAGCTGGCGGCGCTGACGCGAAAACCCATGGCGTTCTTGTAGACCACGTCCATTTCGGTCAACAGGTCGATACGGTTGGTGATGTTGGTGCCGGCCTTGCGGAAGTTGTAATCGCCGTCGTTGTTGTTCGGCGTTGCCAACATGCGTTTGTCGGCGCTTTCGGTGCGCACGCCGTAGTTGTACTTGATGGTGTTATCCACGCGTACGTTCCAGTCCGGATTCCCCGTCTCGATCTCGGCCGCATGGGCCACCGGTAGGGTTGCCGCGAGAATGGCTGAGGCCAACAAGGTGTAGCGTGGAGCGGTGAAGCCGTGACTCTTATTGTTGTGCATTGCGTTGTCTCCGCCTTTTTGTATTTGTTTTAAGCGCAGCCGCCCCCGCGCAAACATCGATGGGTTTGCGTTTAAGGAATGAGGGCAAATGCCGGTTGGCGTACTGCCAGTCCAGCTCCTTGTACTAGCGGTCCAGCTCCAGGATGAGTGCTTCGGCCTGCGGCCAATGGCCAAATCCTGCGGCCGGATTGAGATGGCCGACATCGCCCAGATCGAGCAATTCGGCGCCCCAGCCTTCTGCCATGCGGGTGACTGCAGGAAGGCTGGCAAGGTGATCGTTGGTGCTTGCGGCCACGACGCTGCGAAATGGCAGCGGGCCTTGTGGTAGAGGATTCCAGCCCTGGCTACGCAGGGTTTCGGAAGAAGGATAGTTTGCCGGCCAGACCGCATCGAGGTCCGGTGGCGCGGCCAGCAAAGCGCCCTTGATCGGTCGGCTGTAGTGCGCCGCCCAGTGCGCGACCATCAGCACGCCGGCGCTGTGGGCCACCAGAATCACGGGGCCGTCGATCTGTTCGAGTTCGTGTTGAATCGCCCGCACACGGGCCATGCAATCGAGTTTGTCGGTCTCCAGCGGCGCAACACTGCGCACTTTGCCCAGCCTGGCTGCAAGCAATGTTTGCCAATGTTCGGCCACGTGCTCGCGCAGACCCGGAACGATCAGAATGGTGGCGGCAGTTTGCAGTTTGTCCACGGTCAACACCTTCGCTTTCTCGATAACTCGACTGGCTGTTTTCGCCAGGGGCTTTTTGTAGTGTCGACATTAAAGAGCGCCCACCCGCAGCGCTTTACATTGGACGTCAGGCACTTTTCTTTTGATGACAAATTGTCGGACAGCAGGACAGCGCGACCACTGGTCGAAAAATCCCCCAGGTTGGCGCAAGGTCACTGTAATCAACGGATGAGCGCTGATGGCTCCCTGCAGCGTAGAGGATGGGTGACCGGACAGCATGAAATCCATCAACGACATGACAACTGTTCAACTGTTGATGCGCTGGATATAGTCGCCACGCTCACGCCAATCGCCATAGGCCCAGGGAAGACTTTCGCATGACCAAGCTTGTTCGCGCCGCTGTCTTGACCAACTACCTGGAGGTCACCCAGTACCTGGGTTTCAACCCGCGCGACGTGCTGGCCGCTGTCGGCCTGAGCAGGGCCCAACTGCAAGCCCCTGAACACCGTATCCAGATCGATGCCGCCGTGCGGTTGCTGGAAGACTCGGCCGCTGCCAGCGGTTGCCAGACCTTCGGCCTGAGCATGGCCGAATCGCGCCAGCTCTCGGACTTCGGCGTGGTCAGCCTGCTGCTCAGCCACCAGCGCACCCTGCGCGATGCCTTGCAGGTCGTGGTGGATTACCGGCACCTGATGAATGACTCGCTGGCGATCTTCATTGAAGAGGCCGGCAAGATGGTGATCATTCGCGAAGAGGTGGTCACCGAAACGCCGATGCCCAGCCGCCAGGCCACAGAGCTGGCCATCGGTGTGATGTTCCGGCTGTGCTCGGCATTGCTCGGCTCACACTGGCACCCCTACAGCGTCAACTTCATGCACCAGCCACCGGACAACCTGCACCTGCATCGCCGCCTGTTCGGCTGCAACCTGGAGTTCGGCAGCGAGTTCAACGGCATCGTCTGCCCGGACGTCAGCCTCGACATGACCAACCCCAACGCCGACCCGGCCATGGCCCGCTACGCCCAGAGCTACCTCGATTCGCTGCAGAACCACGAAGGCGCCTCGATGCTGTTCGAGGTGCGCAAGGCCATCTACCTGCTGCTGCCCATGGGGCGCGCCACCATCGAACAGGTCGCCCAAAGCCAGGGCATGAACGTGCGCACCCTGCAACGCCGCCTCAAGGACGACGGCTGCGCCTTCAACGACGTGATCAACGACGTGCGCCGCGACCTGGTGCTGCGTTATTTGGACAACCCCAACTACTCGCTGAGTCGCATTGCCGACATGCTCGGCTACTCGATGGCGAGTTCGTTTACGCGGTGGTTTATCAGCCAGTTTGGTATGCCGCCGGCGACGTGGCGGGCGCAAAAACAAACCACCGCCAAACCCCTCGCTGGCCCTAAAGAACTCTGAATCGACAGCGCAAAAAAAAACGGCGACTGCTGGTACAGTCGCCGCGAAAGACCGGTGTTTGTGACACCGGTCGAGAACCCCACGGCATGAGGAGTCAACGCCGTGTGGTCCTGCCATAAAACGTATAGAGGGTGACGCGTTCAGAGCCCCCAGCACAGCAACAACAGCACCAGCACGACCAGGAACACCGTCTCCCCGACCATCAGCAGAATCGGCTTGATCCCGACCGCCGCCAGCTCCTTGAGCCAGGTCTTCATACCCAGAATGCGCGAAGTTGGAACACTATCCCTGTGGGAGCGAGCTTGCTCGCGATGGCGGTGTGTCAGCCGCCATGAGTGTTGAATGTGAAACCGCTATCGCGAGCAAGCTCGCTCCCACAGGTTTTGTATCAACCTGACGATTAGAAGCCCCAGCGCAGCAACAACAGCACCAGCACGACCAGGAACACCGTCTCCCCGACCATCAGCAGAATCGGCTTGATCCCGACCGCCGCCAGCTCCTTGAGCCGGGTCTTCATGCCCAGAATGCGCGAAGTTGGAACACTATCCCTGTGGGAGCGAGCTTGCTCGCGATGGCGGTGTGTCAGCCGCCATGAGTGTTGAATGTGAAACCGCTATCGCGAGCAAGCTCGCTCCCACAGGTTTTGTGTCTGGCTGAAGACTAGAGCCCCCAGCGCAGCAACAACAGCACCAGCACGACCAGGAACACCGTCTCCCCGACCATCAGCAGAATCGGCTTGATCCCGACCACCGCCAGCTCCTTGAGCCGGGTCTTCATGCCCAGAATGCGCGAAGTTGGAACACTATCCCTGTGGGAGCGAGCAAGCTCGCTCCCACAGGTTTTGTGTCTGGCTGAAGACTAGAGCCCCCAGCGCAGCAACAACAGCACCAGCACGACCAGGAACACCGTCTCCCCGACCATCAGCAGAATCGGCTTGATCCCGACCGCCGCCAGCTCCTTGAGCCGGGTCTTCATGCCCAGGGCACTGATGGAAATCACCAGGCACCAACGCGACAGTTCGTTGACCGATCCCTGCACCGCAGGCGCTATCCAGCCGGTGCTGTTGATGCAGGCCAGAATCAGAAAGCCGACCGCGAACCACGGCAACAGCGGCGGGCGCTTGCCGGTCGGGTCAGCGCCCTGCATGCGGGTGATCATCGCGGCGGTGACGATCACCGGCAGCAGCATGGCAACGCGCATCAGCTTGACCACCGTGGCCGTGTCGCCGGTCTCGGTCGACATGCTGTAGCCGGCGCCAACCACTTGGGCCACGTCGTGGATCGTGGCGCCGAGGAATACGCCCGCGACTTGCGGCGACAACTCCAGCCAGTTGGCGATCATCGGGTAGACGATCATCGCCAGAGTCGACAGCGCCGACACGCCGATGACGGTGAACAGTGTCGCCCGCTCTTTCTGTGGATGGTTTGGCAGCGCCGCCGCCAGCGCCAGTGCCGCCGAAGCGCCGCAGATGGCCGTGGCGCCGCCGGTGAGCATGCCGAACAGGCGCTGGAAACCCAGGGCCTTGGCCGCAACCACCGAAACACTGATGGTCACCACCACCAGAATCACCACCAGGGCTATCGGCTTCCAGCCCAGCGCCGCCATTTGCTCCAGGGTGATGCGCATGCCCAGCAGCGCCACGCCAATGCGCAACACCGTGCGCGCGGTGAACTCGATGCCGGCCTTGCACGGGCCGTCATCGGCGAGAAAGTTCAGGGCCATGCCCAGCAGCAAGGCAAACAGCATGACCGGCGCACCGTAGTGCTCGGACAGGAACGACGCGGCGGCCGCCACGATCAGACTGACGATAAACCCTGGTGCCAGTTCGCGCGTGCGACTGTGGATACGGGTGAGAGCAATGGCGCTCATGACGCGGACTCCTCGGATGCGATAACGATAAACGCCTGGCCGTCGATGCTCTCGACCGGGTATTTGGTGACTTTGACCTGGGTGGAATTGAGCATGTAGCCGCTGCGCAAATCGAAGCGCAGGCCATGGGCGCAGCATTGAATCACCCGGCCCTCAAGGCGCCCGCCACACAGCGAGGCGCCCTGATGCGGGCAGCTGTCGTCGATGGCAAACAGCTGCCCGTCGACGTTGAACAACGCCAGGCTTTTGTCTTCGAATTCGAACAGCGCCCGGCCACCGGCCTGTGGGTGTTTGCCGGCTGGTACGGGAATGCGCCGGGTCATGTCGGTTGCCGCTCGCGATCACTTTCTTTCAGTGCCTGGCTCATGGCTGCCAGCAATGTCTCGGCAGGCTGTGCGCCCACCACCGTCATGCGGCGGTCGAACTGAAAACCCGGTACGCCACTGCTCGCTCCGGAAAAGCCTTCAAATGGAGAGGCGTCGCCATTCAGGCAATCGGCCACGGCCCCCACTTCAATGCCGCAGGAGCGGGCAATGGCGAGCAAGATCTCACGGCAACCGAGATCTTCGCCCTTCTGGAAATATGCCGCGAACAGGCGCTCAAGCAAGACGTCACTCTGGACAGCATTGCCCAGCGCACCGACACGCTCGAACAAACGATGAGCGTCTGCGGTGTTGGGCATGGTCGCGATGCGGCTGAAATCGATAGCCAACCCGACTGCCGCCGCAGCCTGCCGGACCTGGGCCTGACGCATGGCCACTGCGTCCGCATCGCCCAGGCGCTTGCGATAGAAATCGGCGAAGGGTTCACCTTGTACCGGCAGCTGCGGCAGCAACTGCACCCCGTGCCACGTCGTGGTGATCTGCACATCCGGGTGGCGACTGCGAAACTGCACCTGCGCATGCTCCAGTTGGCGTTTGCCGATCAGGCACCAGGGGCAGATAAAATCGAAAAACACATCAATACGTAAACGACGACTCACAACTTCACCTCTATCCCGGCTGCACTGAAGGGCTCAGGCACGCTCTGACCCTCAAGCCGGGCGATATCTTTTTGGTAATGACACTTGGCATAGAAGAACACCGCTGCCGCCGCGAGGCTGACCAGTGGCACTAATTGGAAAGCGGCATGCAGGCCGATGAGGTCGGACACACGGCCAGTCAGGAACGGCCCCGGTGCCAGCCCCAGCAGGTTATTGGCCAGGGTCAGCGTGGCGAACGCCGTACCGTGGACGGAGTAATGGGTCAGGTTGGCAACCATCGCACCGGCGGGGCCGGTGGTGCCGGTGGCAATCGCCATGCCCAGACAGATCAGCGCCAGTTGCACAGGCCCTGCCGACAATGCGAACGCTGCCGACAGCAGCAGGCAACTGCCCAGGCAAAAACCAATGGCCAGGCTGACCTTGCGCTCCGGCGAGTTGCGACACAGGCGGTCGCTGAGCATGCCGCACAGGATCATCCCCGCGCCGCTGCACAACACGATGATCGCCGCCATGCCGCCAGCCTTGTCGGTGGGCATGTCGTAGTAGCGATTGAGGTAGCTGGGAATCCACACCATCACCGTACCGCCGACGAACAACTGCAAGCCGCTGGCGACGTAGGTCGCTACCACCGAACGGCTGGACCACAGCGTGCGCAGCGGACGCTTGACCGCGGCGGCCGTCTTGTTCGCAATCTGCGCGGCACGTTGTGGCGCAATGCGCGCCTCCTTGACGATGAGCGGGTAAAGCACCGCCAGAAACAGGCCAAACAGCGACATGCCGGCGAACGACCAGCGCCAGCCCAGCTTGGCGGCAATCGCACCGCCCAAAGCCATGCCCAACACCGAGCCGAACATGCCGCCAGCCATGAAGGCGCTGGCCAGGGTGGCGCGCATGTGTTTGGGGAACACCGAGATCACCACGGCGATGCCCACGCTGCCGTAGGCGGCTTCGCCGACGCCGACCATGAATCGCGCAATGAACATCTGCTGGTAGTCCTGAGCCAACGCGCAACCCAGGGTCGCCACGCTCCACAGAAAAGCCATCAGCGCCAGGCTCTTGACCCGGCCGAAACGGTCCGCCATCAACGACAGGGGAAACGTCAGCAGGCCGACCATCAGGGCAACGATGCCACTGAGCAGACCGAGCTGACCGTCGCTCAACGCCCACTCAGTCTTGAGCAGCGGGAATACCGCGTTCAGCACCTGACGCGACATGTAATCGGAAATCAACAGGCCGAACGTCAAGGCAAAGACGATCCAGGCATATTGGCGCGCAATGCCGACTCCGCCGGAGTCGTCATCGTCAGCGGCGATTGGGTGAAAGGCCATGCAGCCTCCTCAAGAGCTTTGTTTTATTTTTGTTATCAAGCGTGTAACGGTCAGGCGGACGAGAGGTCACGGCCTCTCGTCCCGACCCTCGGTCAGCCGCGTTGCGGCACGCCTTTCTGCCCAGCCTTGCGGTTGGGGGCCATGCCGTTGGCCAACAGGGTTTCTTCGATGGTTTCGTACTGCACGCCGATGCGGTAGATCTCGCGGGCTTCTTTGCCGGTGGCGATTTCACGGCCCAGTTCATGGGCAATGCGCACGGTTTGCCGGATCTGTGCAACCGAGCCGAAACGATCGCCCTTGTGATCAATGATAGTGTCTTCATTGCCCACACGCGGGTGCATGCCCATGGCCATCGACATGGTGTTGAACGGCATGACGTTCTTGAGCAGCGATTCGGAGGTCACAGTAGAACCGTCCGGCGCGCGGTGGAGGAAGTTGAAGAAGTTGAACGGATTCGGACCATCGAAACCGCCGCCGATGCCGATCCAGGTCAGGTTCAACGGACCTTTGTAGACGCCCCTGCGCACCAGACGCTCGAGGGTTTCCAGGGCGTGCATGCCGGTCAGCTGGAAGTGTGGCTGGATGCCGTTGTCCATCAGGCGCTTGAGGTGCTCGGCAACCCAGGCCGGGCCTGCCGGCACGGTCATTTCGCTGTAGGCCGCCTGGATCATCGGGTTGGCCAGGGAGGTGCCTTCCAGGTACTCCGGATACAGCAGCTCCATGATGTTCATTTGCGTGGTGTTGATCGCGACCGTGACCTGATCCGGTTTCGGCGTCAGCTCGGCCAGCATGTGGCGGGTGTCGTCGGACAGCCACTTGGCCGCTTCGCCATCGCTTTCCGGGGCGAAGGAGATCGAGCCGCCGACCTGGATGATCATGTCCGGCACGGCTTCACGCACACCGGCGATCAGCTCGTTGAACTTCGACAGACGCTTGGAACCCTTGCCGTCCAGTTCGCGCACATGCAGGTGCAGCACGGTGGCGCCGGCTTCATAGCAATCGACCGCTTTCTGGACTTGCTCATCCATGGTCAGCGGGATGTCTTCCGGGAAATCTTCCGGCATCCACTCCGGGCCGTACGGGGCCACGGTGATGACCACCTTTTCCATGTTTTCCGGGTGCAGGGAATCGTCGAAGAATTGCATGGTCTACTCCAGTTCTTATGATTGTCCCGTCCACCCGGGGTCGTGCCGGGCAGACGTGTTTACGAGTGCGAATGCAGCGAGTGCGAATGCAGATGGCGTTCGATCAGAACGTCTTGTCGCCGATGATCCCGGCGCGATCCATCTTGCGATGGCACGGCGGGTAATCCATGACGGCGTAATGCTGGGTACTGCGGTTGTCCCAGATGGCGATGCTGTTGGGCTTCCAGCGCCAGCGCACCTGATACTCGGGGATGTACGCCTGGCTGATCAGGTAGCGCAGCAACTCGCTTGCGCCGGGGTTGGCGTCCTGGCCGAAGCGCACCCGCTCAGGGGTGTGGTAGTTGCTGATGTGGGTGGTGAAGGCGTTGACGAACAGCACCTTCTCGCCGGTTTCCGGGTGTGTGCGCACCACCGGATGCTCGGCATCCGGAAACCTCTCCCTGAGTGCCAGGCGTTTTTCGATCGGCATGGCCGCACCAAAACTGGCTTCGATGCTGTGGCGCGCACGCAGGTCGGCAATCTTCACCTTCACGTCTTCGGGCAAACGCGCGTAAGCCTCGACCATGTTGGCCCACATCGTGTCGCCGCCCACCGGCGGGCACTCCACGCAACGCAGCACGCAGCCCATCGGCGGCGCCTCGCGCCAGGTGGCGTCGCTGTGCCAGGAGTTTTCGTAGCGGTCCGCCGGCTGGTCCGGACGCTTGTAGATTTGTACCAGGCCGGGATGCTCCGGATCGCTGCCCGCCACCGGGTGATCTTCCAGTTCGCCGAAGCGACGGGCGAAGGCCACATGCTCGGCGCGGGTGATGTCCTGATCACGCAGGAACACCACGCGGTGCTTGAGTAACTGGGCACGGATCTCGGCAAACAGGCCGTCGTCATGGACTGCGTCGGCCAGGTTGACGCCGATCAGTTCGGCGCCGATGGAGCAGGTCAATTGTTCGACTTTCATGGCTGGCCGCTCCTTAAACGACGAAAATCGAAGAGCCGGTAGTCTTGCGCGATTCAAGGTCGCGATGAGCCTGCACGGCGTCCTGCAACGCGTAGTGCTGGTTGATCTCGATCTTGATCCGGCCGCTGCCGACATGGTCGAACAGTTCGCCAGCCAGGGCGGCTTTTTCCGCAGGGTCGCTGATGTAGTTGGCCAGGGCCGGACGGGTCAGGAACAGCGAGCCTTTCATCGCCAGCATCACCGGGTCGAACGCCGGGATCGGGCCGGACGCAGTACCCACGCAGACCATCAGGCCACGGGGTTTCAACGAATCCAGCGAACCCATGAAGGTGTTCTTGCCGACGCTGTCGAACACCACGTTGACGCCCACGCCGTCGGTCAATTCGCGAACGCGAGCGGCGACGTCTTCATGGCTGTAATTGATCGTATGGTCGCAACCGTGAGCCCGGGCGATTTCCGCCTTTTGCTCGGTCGACACCGTGCCGATCACGTTCAAGCCCAGCAGTTTGGCCCACTGCGAAACGATCAGACCGACACCGCCGGCGGCGGCGTGCAGCAGAATGCTGTCGCCAACCTTGAAGTCGTAGATGCGGCGCATCAGGTACGAGGACGTCAGGCCACGCATGGTCATCGCGGCGGCGGTCTCGAAGCTGATGGTTTCCGGCAGCTTGATCAGCGGCGCGGCCGGGATCAGGCGCTCGGTGCTGTAGGCGCCGAGGGTGTTGAGAAAACCGGTGTAGGTGACGCGATCACCGACCTCGACATTGGTGACCCCTTCACCAACCGCCTGGACTACGCCAGAGGCCTCGACGCCCATGCCGTTGGGCAGTGGAATCGCATAGGTACCGTTACGGAAATAGGTGTCGGCATAGTTCAGGCCAACTGCCACATGACGAAGCCGAACCTGGCCGGGACCGGGTTCGCCGACTTCGACGTCCTCATAACGCAGGACTTCGGGACCACCGGTTTCGTAGAAGCGTACGGCTTTAGCCATTTTTCTTATTCTCCAATCTGCAATATGGGCGTGTTGCATCGAATTGCGTTGATTGGACTGTAGGTCGAGGCCTGTCGGGACGCTTCTCATCAGACGACAATGGCTTTTCATTTGGTGACAGGCAGAAACGGGATCGTCCCAGACGGCCCCGCCGCCACCTGCGCTATCATCGCCCGCCTCGATACCCCAAGAGTCTTGAACCTGGATGTCTGACACCCTGCCACTGCTCGACGATTACCAAGCCTTGCCCCCGGTCCTGGCCGGCCCGCTGTTGCGGCGCCTGGAGCCCACGCGACTGGTGCTGTGGCTGGTGGGTTCCCGGGCGCTGGCGCTGACCTTGCGCTTGCAGGGCGTCGGCGATATCCGTCTGGATGCCGGGCAATGCGCGGTGATTGCAGTGGGGGCTCATGCCTATGTGCACTTGATCGATGTGCAGCTCGATTGCGCCCTGCCCTGGGACGAGTCGATCGACTATGACCTGCTGATCGATGGCACAGAGAAAGGCATCGCCGACTGGGCGCCGCATTTGCTGTACGGCGATGCCCGATGCCCGAACTTCGTCCTGCGCGCACGGGTCGACCAGTTGCTGCACGGCTCTTGCCGCAAGCCTCATCACCCGGCCGTTGACGGTTTGCTCTGCGTCGACCGGTTGCTGGCGCAAAAGCACGACGCCAAGGACCGCCCGGCACTGCTGATGATGACGGGCGATCAGGTCTACGCCGACGATGTGGCGGGGCCGATGTTGCGGGCGATTCACGCCTTGATCGAGCGTCTGGGCCTGTTCGGGGAACAGCTCGAAGGCGCCGTGGTCAGCGACAGCGCCAGGCTCTACGAGCATCCAGCCAGTTACTACCACCGTGCCGATCTGCTACCGGCGCTGCAAAGCAATGAAACCCTGCGCGAGCGTTTTTTCGGCGGTGCGCGCAAGCCGATTTTCACCAGCAGCAGTGCCGACAATCACTTGGTGACCTTCGCCGAAGTCATGGCCATGTATTTGCTGGTCTGGTCGCCAACGCCCTGGACCTTGATCGCGCCCCAGGCACCGACACTGACGCCAGAAAGGCTCAAGCGCTACGCCCTTGAACAGACGCGCATCGATGCCTTCAAGGCAGGCCTTGGCAACGTCGCACGGGCCATGGCGCATCTGCCGACGCTGATGATTTTCGATGACCACGACATCACCGATGACTGGAACCTTTCCGCGCAATGGGAGGAAACGGCCTACGGCCATCCGTTCTCCCGGCGCATCATCGGCAACGCGCTGCTGGCGTACATGTTGTGCCAGGGCTGGGGCAACAATCCGGATGCGTTCGGTGCCCTGCTGGAAAAGGCCGGCGCGTTGAGCGCCAGCACACACGATCACCTCGACAGCACCGTTCAGGATGACTTGATCGATGATCTGCTGAAGTTTCAACACTGGCATTACGTGCTGCCCACCACCCCGGCCGTGGTGGTGATCGACACCCGCACCCGACGCTGGCGCAGCGAGATGAACCTCAAGCAGCCTTCCGGTTTGCTCGACTGGGAAGCCCTGAGCGAACTGCAACAGGAACTGCTGGACCACCCGAGTGCAATCATCGTTTCGCCGGCGCCGATCTTCGGCGTCAAACTGATTGAAACCGTGCAGCGGGTATTCAGCTGGTGCGGTTATCCACTGCTGGTGGACGCGGAAAACTGGATGGCCCATCGCGGTGCGGCGCAGGTGATCCTGAACATTTTCCGCCACTCGCGCACACCGGGTAACTACGTGGTGCTGTCGGGGGATGTGCACTATTCCTTCGTCTACGAAGTGCTGATCCGCCATCGCAAGGCCGGGCCGCGCATCTGGCAGATCACCAGCAGCGGCATCAAGAACGAATTCCCCGCCACCCTGCTCGAGTGGTTCGACCGCCTCAATCGTTGGCTGTACTCACCACGCTCGCCGCTGAACTGGCTGACCAAACGGCGACGCATGCGCATCGTGCCGCATGTTCCTGTGCATGCTGAAGCGGGTGAGCGGCTTTGGAACTCGGCGGGGATCGGGCAGGTGTTCTTTAATGACCTGGGGCAGCCGCAGACCATCTATCAGCACAACTCGAACGGCTCGCCGAAGACCCGGATGATTGCGCCGGAAGGAGATGATTGAGGTAAAGAAGACACCACAAAAAACTGTGGGAGCGACGGTGCGGCGAGCAGGCTCGCACACACTGGATTTCTGGCATGTACTCTTTCCAGATCCTGTGGGCCTGCTCGCGAAGAGGCCAGTTAAATATTGGGGGAATCCATCCTGTAACCCGCCCCCGGTGCACCTTCATGGAGTGCCACCTGAATTTTCGAATACAAGGCATTCGCCTCAGCAGTGGTGATTGATCGCGAACAATCACGCAGTACAACACGTAGTAGCACATTCTCCTGCCCCGGCAGCAATCCGAGGCGATCAATGGCCTGCAGAGGCAGTTCTGTGAACGTCCAGCGCCCTTTGATCTGCATTTCCTCGATCCAATCTGAACAATCGCCAGCTGCCTGCAACATCCTTTCAGTCAACACTTCCTCGCTCAGCCCCGGCGTTACCGCTAACGAAATATCACGAGTAATCGAAGGCAACCGAGAGACAGCGCTCCACGGATTCAGATCATGCATCTGTGCCTGTACTCGTTCGTTCTGATCACGCAGCAAACGAATATCCGGAATGCCTTTGCGCAGCATGGTCAAGCGATCCAATCCCATTCCCAGCGCCAGTCCTCCATGACGCAAAGGATCGATCTTCAGTCGCTCCAATAATGATTTGGCAATTCGACCGCACTCCAGAACCTCTACAGGGACGCCGTCATTCAACAGATTTACTTCGATCCCGCCCTCAGTGTAGTGATGCGGACTATCACTGTAGATCCAAGGCATATCAGGCACGGCGGATTTGAGGATATCGCCGACCAGGCAAAGCAAATGCTCATGCGTCGACAATTCAGGATCACCGAGCACCCAGATATCCATCTGATGCGGCTGCGCACAATGCCAACGATCCCGGCTATCGCGACGAAAAGTGATACCAGGCGCGGCCAATAATATTGACTGCCCCGGTTGTCGTAGCTTGGCCGCTCGCTGAAGCGCAGACGGAATTTGGCTAGTGGTTTGCGTCCGTAACAGAGACCACTCGTCAACCCATCGTGTGTGTGCACTTCCAAGCGTAATCTCAGATGGGTCATAACCAAGCAATCCGTAGTTTTCTTCAGCGGAGACAATTCTCGGCCCCGTCTGCACTTGCGCTTGTGGCCAGCCTTTATCCGTTAACCCTTGAAGGACCTCCTTGAGTAATAATCGAATGGCGTGATCGGGTGCAGCGGGTTCTGTTAGATCAGCCAGTAACAAGGCTTGGTGTACGGACGTCTCTGTCAGATATTTCTTTGATTCCTGCACTACACAACCCCTTATTAACAATTGAATGTAGGCTCCCCGTAAAAAGAACCCCATAGACCAACTTAACGATTTAAGATCGTCCATCACAACCAAATTCGGTGAAAAACTAAATTTTCAGAAGAGGACTACAGCTACTACTTACACAAATAACCAAGAGCTTCTTATAAGACACCTCACGAGCATCATTAATTCTAAAAAAACCTCAAGAAACCTATTTAATACATCAAAAAAATCTGTATTAATTATTTCGCCCCCTCAAGACCAATAGGGAGCACAAAACCAACAAAACGAAAAAGGATAATCAAATGAAAAAGAAAAACGTCGTTAAAGAAAAGCTCACCCGCATAACTTCCGGCCCGGAAAATTTTGGCTGGGCGCCGTTAGCTTGGGCTCATACTGAAGAGTAAACGATGAAAATGGGCGTCAAGATCACTCTTGCCGCCCTCCGACAAAAAAGGAGGTACCAATGTTATCCAGGACGATGATAAAAACGCTCTTTGGCCAAGAAGAGCCTTCTATAATTTCGGACTTTGAGGAGTTCCTCCAAGAGTGCTCTAAATTAGGATTCAAGACACTCAACATCTCTGACATCGACAGTCTCCCCAAAAACAGCATCATCTTTTCATTCACTAATGACGCAGCGAAAAAGACATTTGAAATTGCGAAAAACACCAAACACAAAAAAAGCATCTTTTGCGCAACACAAGTATTCGAGCCTACTTTAAAAGCAGCACTTTATAGTTTCAATCTATTATTGGTAAGCGACTTTCAACGAGCACTAAGCACACAAAGACGTGTACTGAACATGCTCAATTCACACAACTCATTTTTCTTGACTGAAAATGACGCTGACGCGCAAATAACGATAGCCCCTCACGCTCAGCCTTATGCTTTGATTACGGAGGATATAGAAAACGATTTCATTCATTCCGTGGCGGAGTTTTTTGAAGTTCATTATGCTCACATGAATCCACAAGATCCGAGTCCATTTTCCTTTCACGGAACCTTGAAAATAGCCGGAATACTTACAGTTCTTAGAAGATCCAACCCTGCTTTACCAGAAGGCTTAAATATTTCTTTAAAATGGTTGAGCGATCGCATATCTGAAGAAGGTGCACTATTGACCATTGAAGACAACACAATCACATCACTGAAGATAAATGGCAATGAACACATAAAACTATTGGATCTTGCAGCAGGGCCTAGAGGCCTCAAGCTGACTGAGTTTGCTATTGGAGTAAACGACACAATCGCAAATAGCATTAACTACAAAATCAACTCTCAATTAAACGAAGGGATTAATGGCGTTCATATAGCAATCGGGGACGGTTCTTCTGGTTATCACATAGATTTCCTGAGCCCGACAGTAAAGGTAAGCCCGACTCACAACAGAGCCAACCTGATCGCCCTTACTACAGCCTCCCACATCACGGCAATGTCTAAAACATGACACTATAAAAGGGCTTACAGAAATGATGAGCAGTGACGCACGGCAAGTTACCGATAGACCTCAAGGCGCGCAGGCCGGCGGATTCTGGTGTACCTGTAGGCTTGCCCGCGGTAAGACCAGCACATCCAACATCAATGCTGACTGAAGCACCGCTTTCGCGAGCAGGTTCGTACCCACAATTGATCGGAGTCGCTCATGGACCTCACCCGAACCCTGATCATCGGTAATTCCGGTTCCGGCAAAAGCTGGCTGGCGCAGCGGCTGGCCGAGCAACTGCGTGTGCCCTGGACCGATCTCGACTGGATTCACTGGCTGTCCGACGAACACAGCATCCCCCGCCCCCGCGCCGAAGCATTGACCATGGCGCGGATCGCGGCCGAACAAGAGCGCTGGGTGATCGAAGGCGTGTATGGCTGGATCGCCAGCGAAATCCTGCCACGGGCGACTGCGCTGATATGGCTGAGCGTCGGGGACGAGGATTGCGTGGCCAACATTCGACAACGCGAGGCCGGGCGCGATGAGCAGGACCTGTTGCTGATCGCCTTGCTGGAGTGGGCGGGCAGTTATCGCCTGCGGCTGGGGTCAAGTGGGTTTGCGGCGCATCAACGACTGTTCGAGGAGTTTTGCGGTGCGAAAATCCGTCTGCGGGATCGGAAGGAAATCGCGGCGCTGGTTCATCACTCGTAAATTTTCGCAGCTTCGGTCGGACAATCCTGATGGATGGCGTGTAGCTCAGAATGGGATTACATCAGTCACGGAAACGTCCTGAGGAACATTCGGCGATACTCGATACAAGCGTGGATGCACTTTCCACGTCACAACCGATCGTAGGTATCACCTTGCTAACATGTACTCATTTCTGTACGTTCTCTGCATCAAGCGAGGACAATCAGATGGAAACCATCAACTACACCAACGCTCGGGCACACCTGGCGCAAACCATGGACCGGGTGAATGAAGATCGCGCCCCGCTACTGGTAACCCGTCAGAAAGGCGAGCCGGTGGTGATGATGTCATTGGCCGAATACAACGCTCTCGAAGAGACAGCCTATCTGCTGCGCTCCCCAGCCAACGCTGAACGCCTGATCAAGTCCATCGCCAACCTGCGAGCGGGCAAAACCAAAACCAGGCAACTGATTGAAGAATGAATATCGAGTTCACTCCTGAAGCCTGGGACGATTATCTCTGGTTCCAGCAGAACGATAAGGCAGGGCTCAAACGTATCAACCTGTTGATCAAGGCTATCCAGCGTGAGCCTTTCGACGGACTGGGAAAACCCGAACCGCTCAAGCATAACTTGAGCGGATTCTGGTCACGCCGGATTACGGCCGAACATCGTCTGGTCTACGCCGTTGAAGACGGCGAAATACGCGTCGTGATGTGCAGATACCATTACTGAGCAGAACTTCATCCCTCTTTCACCACGCCCCTCACCCCCCTGACAATCATCTCCACCTCCCGCTCATCAATGGTCAGCGGCGGTAGCAGGCGAATGGTTTTGCCTCGCGTGACGTTGATCAGCAAGCCATGATCCCGGGCGGCGATCAGGCTCAGGTCGCGGATCGGTTGCTTGAGTTCGATGCCGATCATCAGGCCCTGGCCGCGGATTTGCGAGACGTTCGGGTTGCCCGCCAGTTCTGTACGCAATCTTTCGATCAGGCGTTCCCCCTGAAGCCGGGCGTTTTCCAGCAGCCCTTGTTCTTCAACGATATCCAGCACCGTGCAACCGACCCGGCAGGCCAGCGGATTACCGCCGAACGTACTGCCGTGGCTGCCCGGCGTGAAGAGTTCGGCCGCCTTGCCACGGGCCAGGCAGGCGCCGATGGGCACGCCGTTGCCCAGGCCTTTGGCCAGGGTCATGACGTCCGGGACGATGCCTTCGTGCTGGAACGCGAACCACTGGCCGGTGCGGCCGATGCCAGTCTGGATTTCATCGAGCATCAACAGCCATGAGCGCCGGCTGCACAGTTCGCGCACGGCCTTGAGATAGCCCGGTGGCGCCAGTTGCACGCCGCTTTCGCCCTGGATCGGCTCCATCAGGATCGCCACGATCCGCGAGCCAAAGGCCTGTTGCACCTTGTCCAGCGCGTCGAGGTCGCCGAACGGCACTTTGACGAAATCCCCCGGCAGCTTGTTGAAACCCAGGCGCACCGCCGGGCCATCGCTGGCCGACAAGGTGCCGAGGGTGCGGCCATGGAACGCGTTCTCCATGACTACCACCAGCGGCTGCTCGATGCCCTTGTGCCAGCCATGCAGCCGGGCGATTTTCAGTGCGGTTTCGTTGGCTTCGGCCCCGGAGTTGTTGAAGAACGCGCGGTCCATGCCCGCCAGCCGCGTCAGTTTCTGCGCCAGCCGTTGCTGCCAGTCGATGCTGTAGAGGTTCGAGGTGTGCAGCAGTAACCCAGCCTGTTCAACGATGGCGGCAACGATTTTCGGGTGGGAGTGGCCGACGTTGGTCACCGCCACACCGGCGACCGCATCCAGGTATTCGCGACCGGCCTGATCCCACAGGCGAGTGCCCAGGCCCTTGTTGAAACTCAAGGCCAAGGGTTGGTAAGTGCTCATCAGGCAGGCGGCGGTCATGACATCAAGCTCCAGCAAGGGTCGGTGTTTTTGCAGTATGGTTAGCCACCAGAGCTGGATAAACACTGTAAAACTTCAATCATTTAAAAGCCGAGCTTGATAATGGATCTGTTCCAGGCAATGACCGTCTACGTCAAAGTGGTAGAGACCGGCAGCATGACCGCCGCCGCCTTGCAGTGCGAAATGTCCACGACCATGGTCGGCAATCACCTCAAGGCCCTGGAGCAACGGCTGGGTGTGCGCCTGCTCAACCGCACGACACGGCGCCAGCGGCTGACTGAGTTCGGCGCCGCGTATTACCAGCGCTGCCTGGAAGTGCTGGGACTGGTGGCCGATTCCGAGCGACTGGCCGAGCAGACGCTGGACGAACCGAGCGGCATCTTGCGCATCACCGCACCCTTGACCTTCGGTACCGAGCGTTTGGCGCCGGCACTGAGCGAGTTCAGCCGGCAAAACCCGCGGGTGAAACTCGACGTGGTGCTGACCAACCGGCGCCCGGATCTGCTGGAAAACGGTCTGGATGTGGCGTTTCGCCTCGGCGCGCTGGAACCCTCCAGCCTGATCGCCCGCCCGCTGATCGACTACACCCTGACCATGTGCGCGTCACCGGAATATCTGGCCCGTCGGGGCACTCCGCAAACGCCTGAAGACCTGCGACACCACGACTGCCTGTCCTTTGCCTATCCGGCCGGCGATGACTGGCAATCTGTGCAAAAGGAATGGCGTCTGGCCGGTCCCGATGGCGAAGTCAGCGTGGGGGTCAGTGGGCCGATACTGATCAACAGTTCGGCCGGACTGCATCAGGCAGCGCGAACCGGCATGGGCATCGTGATGATGCCCGATGCCTTGGTCGAACAGGACCTCAAGGACGGAAAGCTGCTGGCCTTGATGCCCGACTACTGCCCGCCCAGTCGACCGATGCACCTGGTCTATGCCCAGGATCGCCACCGTTTGCCGAAACTGCGGCGTTTCGTCGAATTCGCCGTACAGAGGTGGGGCAAGCACTAGCCGGCCGAACAGGCCATGCAGTCGCTGATCGCCATTTACATCCCCGCCTTCACCAGCACCGGCTGCTCCTGAAAACGATTCGGGTACAGCTGCTTCAACTGCGCGACCTTCGGCAAATCGTTGATCACGATGTACGGATAGGTCGGATGCTCGGTCAGGAAATCCTGATGTTCTTCCTCCGCCGGGTAGAAACCGTTGAAGGTTTCAAGCTTGGTGACGATCGGCTTGTCGAAGGCATGGGCGGCGTCGAGCTGGGTGATGTAAGCCTGTGCGACCCGCTGCTGCTCAGTGCTTTTGGTAAAGATCGCCGAACGATACTGGGTGCCGCTGTCCGGTCCCTGGCGGTTGAGTTCGGTCGGGTTGTGGGCCACCGAAAAGTAGATCTGCAGCAAGGTGCCGTAGCTGACCTGAGCAGGATCGAAGGTCACTTCGACCGACTCCGCATGGCCGGTATTGCCGTCGCTGACGCGCTCGTACTGCGCAGTATTGGCCGCCCCGCCTGCGTAGCCGGAGACGGCATTCTTCACACCTTTGACATGCTGGAACACCCCTTGAACACCCCAGAAACAACCACCGGCGAACACGGCGGTTTCACTATGGGCCTGGGTGGTTTCGTCGAGGGCCGGTGGTGGGATGATCACCGCCTCTTCGGCACCGCCGAACGAGAAGGCCGAGCATTGGCTGATGATGCCGGCAGCCGCCAGCCCCAACAGGGTACGGCGCCAGGTAAAGAGGGTTTTCATGGGGCGAACTCCTGAAGCGTTGGAAAGTAATCAGCCGAAGGTGAAGGCGTAAGCCGACGCGCCCGGATCAAGAAACTCTATGCTGAAGGTCCGGTCGGTCACGCCGCCGCTCTGGCGCACCAGTTGATACAAGCGCTGGTCGGTCACGGTGCCGCTGCCATCGGGGGTCACGTCCATGCCGTGGTCGTCGCCCGGCGCCTTGCCGTCGATCAGCACCTTGAAGCGCACCGGTTTGCCATCGGCGCCAGGGCCGAGCACCAAATGCAAATCACGGGCGTGGAAGCGATAGACGATGCGGCTGGCCGGTGCGCTGGCGGTGGCCCGCTCCGGGCCGACATGCCACTGGCCGTCCAGGCTCCAGTCGTTGAGGCCCAGTTGCGTCGGCGGGTTGTAGGCCGCCAGCTTGTCCGGCACCAGCGCGGTTTCCGGCACGAAATGCTCGGCACGTTGATAGCCGACGTAGGTTTCCGGCGACTGCACTTCGCTGTTGTCCGGGGCCATTTGCACGCCGTCGGCCTTGGCGTTGATCAGCCCGTCCGACACCTTGGTCGAACCGGCCTCACGCAGCAATTGCTGAATGATCCGCTCCGACTCGTCGTACGCGCCTTCGCCGAAGTGGTGATAACGAATACGTCCCTGGGCGTCGGCAAAGTAATGCGCCGGCCAGTACTCGTTGTTGAAGGCGCGCCAGATCTTGAATTCGTTATCGATGGCCACCGGGTAGGTGATGCCCAGGTCCTTCATGGCTTTGGTGACGTTGCTGACGTCGCGCTCGAAGGCAAACTCCGGCGCATGCACACCGATCACCACCAGGCCCTGATCACGATATTTTTCGGCCCAGGCTTTCACATAGGGCAGCGAACGCAGGCAGTTGATGCAGGAGTAGGTCCAGAAATCCACCAACACGACCTTGCCTTTCAAGGCCTGGGCATCGAGGGGTGGCGAGTTGAGCCATTGCACGGCGCCCTCCAGTGGCGGCAGGTTGCCTTCGACCGGCAAGGTGCCTGGGGATTTCTCGGCCACTTGCACCGCGCCCTCAGAGGTCGTGTTCTGCGCTAGTAGCGCCCCGCTGTTACGCAGCGATTTGCCGGACAGTTTCTCCACCAACGCTTGTTCGATACCGCCGGTAGACGCTGTGGAAAACCGCGCCAGAACCCCCGTATCCAGGCCCAGGGCAATCGCCGCCACACCGGCCAGCATCGCCGCGCCAAGACCGCGACGCACCCATTCGCCCGCGCCAATCGAGCGCTTCATCGCGGTGAAGACTTTGCCGCCCAGAAACAAGGCCAGCGCGAGGGACGTAGCGGCACCGGCGGCATACGCCAGCAGCAAAAAGGTGGTTTGAATGCTGGCGCCTTGCAGCGCTGCACCGGTCAACAGCAAACCGAGGATCGGCCCGGCGCAGGGCGCCCACAACAGGCCGGTGGCCACGCCGATCAGGAGCGAAGCACCGGGACGTGGCCGCGCATCGGCACCCGCCGCCTCCGACAAACGACTGCCCGCCGCCACCAGCGGCCGGGTCAGGCGCTCAGCCAATTGCGGCAGCAACAACGTCAGACCGAACAACGCGACGAACACCAGCGCCAGCCAGCGTCCGTACTGGTTGAGCTGCACCACCCAGCCACCGCCCACCGCCGCCAACGTGGCGACCAGCGCGAACGTCAGCGCCATGCCCACCAACAGCGGCAAGCCGCTTTTGACGAAGGGTTGCCCGGTGCGGGCGAAGACAAACGGCAACACCGGCAGAATGCACGGGCTGACAATCGTCAGCACACCACCGAGATAAGCGAGGACCAGCAGCCACATGGCGATTACCTGCAAAAAGTGAGTGGTAGGGAATCACACCGTCTTGGGCACGAATTTCATCGCCAGGCCGTTCATGCAGTAACGCAGGCCGGTGGGTTTCGGGCCGTCGTCGAAGACATGCCCCAGATGCCCGCCGCAACGCCGGCAGTGAACCTCTTCGCGGACCATGCCGAACGCACGGTCCTGGCGGGTCGCCACGGCCTTGTCCAGCGGCGCCCAGAAACTCGGCCAACCGGTGCGGCTGTCGAATTTGGTGGCCGAGGAAAACAGCAGCAACTCGCAACCGGCACAGACGAAAGTGCCATCGCGGTGCTCGTTGTTCAGCGGGCTGCTGTAGGCCCGTTCGGTACCCTCTTCGCGCAGGATGTCGTACTGCTCGTCACTGAGGATGGCGTGCCATTCTTTGTCACTGTGGGTCACTTCGAATGCCTCCGCTGCGCTGGCCTCGCTGATTAATGCGGTGCCTGTGGAAAACTTCGGCAACAGGCCGATCGCCAGGGTTGCCACCCCCAGTCCGCCGCTCACTAGAAGAAATTGCCGTCGTGAAAACATGCTCGTCTCCAAAAAATCCAGGGGTGTTTCATGGAACACAGCCTAGGCTTTGGGTGATCGCCAAATCCTCACGGGAAGTTAAACAATTCGTGATAACTCGGCCCCCGAAAAACCCGCACAATGCGTATGCCACAGCTGTAGGAGCGAGCTTGCTCGCGATGGAGGCCAACGATGACGCGGGATGCCTGACGCCCCGCGGCGTCCTCAGGTTTTTCGCGAGCAAGCTCGCTCCTACAGTGGCATTTCGCACAATGCGCACATTGCGCTGAAGGATTGAGCTGTATGGAACCGACCAAACGCGTCCTGGTGGTCGAGGACGATATGCATATCGCCGACCTGATCTGCCTGCATCTTCGCGATGAGCAGTTCGAGGTGGTGCACAGCGCCGATGGCGATGAAGGCATGCGCCTGCTGCAGCAAGGCAACTGGGACGCACTGGTCCTGGACCTGATGCTGCCCGGTGTCGACGGCCTGGAAATCTGCCGCCGCGCCCGGGCCATGGCGCGCTACACGCCGATCATCATCACCAGCGCGCGCTCCAGCGAAGTACACCGGATTCTCGGCCTGGAACTGGGTGCCGACGACTATCTGGCCAAGCCCTTTTCCATGCTCGAGCTGGTGGCCCGGGTCAAGGCGCTGCTGCGCCGGGTCGATGCCATGGCGCGCAACCTGAAGATGGACGCCGGCAGCCTGCTCACCGACGGCCTGGCCATCGACCCGATCACCCGCGAAGTGTCCCTCGACGGACGGCGCCTGGACCTCACGCCCCGGGAGTTCGACTTGCTGTATTTCTTCGCCCGCCAGCCCGGCAAGGTGTTTTCGCGCATGGACCTGCTCAATGCCGTGTGGGGTTACAGCCACGAAGGCTACGAGCACACGGTCAACACCCACATCAACCGCCTGCGCGCCAAGATCGAGGCCGACCCGGCGCAACCGGTGCGCATCCTCACGGTCTGGGGTCGCGGCTACAAATTCGCCACCGGTGAGGAGCCGCAGCCATGAGGCTGACCCTGACGCAACGCCTGTCCCTGGTGTTCGCCGTGCTGCTGCTGGTGTGCTGCGGCACCTCGGCGTGGTTGCAGGTGCGCTCCAACCAGATGCATGAGCAGGAAGTGGTGCAAGGGCTGTCCCGGGACCTGGCGCAGCACATCGCCAGTGACACGGTGCTGATGGACACCCAGGGCCTGATGCCCAACGCCGTGCGCGACCTGTTCAGCAAACTGATGCAGGTCAACCCCAGCGTCGAGGTGTACCTGCTCGACTCCGCAGGCAAGATTGTCGGCAGCGCCGCGCCCGAAGGCCGGATCCGTCGCGAACAGGTCGACCTGGCGCCGATCCAGCGCTTGCTGCGGGGCGATGCCCTGCCCATCCTCGGCGACGACCCGCGCAGCGTCGATGCGCGCAAGGTGTTCAGCGCTGCACCGCTGAAGGTTGAAGGCAAGCCGGCCGGTTATCTCTACGTGGTGCTGCTCGGTGAAGATCACGACCGCCTGGCCGAGCGCGGTGCGACCAGCGCGGCGCTCAACACAGCGCTGTTGTCCATCGGACTGGTGGCGCTGCTGTGCCTGATCGCCGGTCTCACCGCGTTTGCCCTGATCACCCGGCCGTTGCGCCGCCTGACCGAAACCGTCAGCCAGTTCGACATCGATGGCGTGCCGGTCACACCGGCCCTGCCCGTCGCGGTGGAAAAAGCCGCCAGCCACGATGAAATCGCCGTGCTCGATGCCGCGTTCCGGCAGATGCAGGCACGCCTGGGCGAACAATGGCGCTCGTTGACCCGCCAGGATCAGGAGCGCCGCGAACTGGTGGCGAACATTTCCCACGACTTGCGCACACCGCTGGCCTCGCTGCACGGTTATCTGGAAACCCTGTCGCTCAAGGACACCACGCTGTCCCCTGCCGACCGCCGTCGCTATCTCGGCATCGCGCTGGATCAAAGCCGCAAGGTCGGTGGTCTGGCGCAGTCGCTGCTGGAACTGGTGCGCCTGGAGCATGGCTTCGTGCAGCCGGTGCTGGAGCGCTTCTCCCTGACCGACCTGGCCCAGGACATCTTCCAGAAATTCGAACTCACCGCCGAAGCGCGCAAAGTCGAACTCAAGGCCACGTTCGCGCCAAATGCCTCGGCGGCCTGTGCTGATCTCGGCTTGATCGAGCGGGTGCTGACCAACCTGTTCGACAATGCCCTGCGCCATACCCCGCCGGGGGGCGAGGTCGAACTGGGCCTGCGCCCGCAAGGCTCATTCATCGAAGTCACGGTCAGCGATACCGGCCCCGGCATCGCCCCGGAACTGCGCGAAGGGTTGTTCCTGCGGCCGTTCAATATCGGCGGCGCACGGCGTGATGGCGGGCTGGGGCTGCGGATCGTGCATCGCATCCTGCAATTGCACGGGCGCGAGATTCAGATGATCGATATGCCGGGGCGCGGTGCGACGTTCCGGTTTTCGTTGCCGATCGATGAGGAAACGGCGACTGCCTTGGCGGTGCGGTCGATGAACCTGAATACACCGCGGCAGGCCTGACGGACCGAGGCGCCTGCATCGCGAGCAAGCTCACTCCCACAGGGGTTATGTGTCGATCACAAAATCAGCGACACATCGAATCAATTGTAGGAGCGAGCCTGTTCGCGATGGTCTCAAGGGCACCGCGTTCATCCAGAATGAACGCGTTATCGTTAACGTCCATCGCGAGCAGGCTCGCTCCTACAGGGGAGCAAAAAGATGACCAGCCGCCTGTTGATCCGTGACAACGCCGCCCCGGTCCAATAGATTAGGCGACCTGAAAAAGCCCCCGGGCTTTCTCGCCCCTATTCAAGTTCAAAGAAGTAGTGAAATTTCAATGTCCGATTCCAATACCGCTGAATCCGTAGTCACCCTGTCGTCCAAAGCGGAATACGAAAACTCCATCAATCTTTCACAGCACATGCCCCAGGCCAAGACCATCAGCGAGATGGTGCTGGACGCTTTCCAGTCCACCCGCGAAAGCGACCAGATCCGCGAACTACGCGCTGCGATCCGCCAGGCCCACGACAGCTTCGACGATGACAAAGCCTACGAACTGATGGGCGAACTCAAGCAGCTCAAGGACGCCGAAGCCGCCGACATCGCCGCCCTCGAAGACCTGAGCAGCAAATTCCCGATCAGCCGCATCCTGTCCAGCTTCAAGGACGACCCGGCGTTTCAGGAAATCGTCTACGGCCTGGCCCTGAAGGTGCTGAACCAGACGCACCAGGCCATCAGCAACCCGAGCGGCGGCAAGAGCAAAGCCGCCAAGGCCAAGAAAGAAGTCGAAGTGTTCACCATCAGCAAGGACGGCATCAGCGTCACCTTGCCGTTGCGCACCCCGCGCTCGCGCCTGAACGTCGACCGTGAAGCCCTGGAATTCCTCGGTTTCACCTTCGTGGGCGAAGGCGAAGAGGCGGAGCTGGAAAGCGAGACGTTCCTGGACAACAGCGGTGCCGAACAGGCCGTCAACCGCAAGAACATCATCACCGCCCTGCAGCAGCAGACCGCGTTCGACGGCTATAGCATCGCTGCGCAGTAAGGCGACCTCGCCACAAGGTCTTCAGCGACTGACTCAAGAGCCCCGCCATCAGTGCGGGGCTTTTTATTGCCCGTGATTCGGGCAAATCCGCGATTACTCTTCCAGTATCGACGCCAGAACCACACTTCCCTTCACCCATGAGCACCACGGGTCCGCCTGCAGGGAGCGTCAACTCACTTTCCAGCCCAGACCTCGGTGGTGCAACTGCTGAGGTCATCATGAACACGACCCCCTTGTATCGCCAGTTGGCCAACCATTACCTGGACGCTATCCGCAGCGGCATCTTGAAAACCGGTGAACGCCTGCCCTCGATCCGGTTGATGATGGAAAAACACGCCGTCAGCCTGTCGACCGCCGTGCAGGTGTGCCGGGAACTGGAAGACTATGGCGTACTGGAAGCCCGGCCGCGCTCCGGCAACTACATTCGTCAGCCCGACACCGTGCCCAGGCGCGCCCCGATTGCCTTGGCGCCAACGCTGGATACCAGCATCTATGTCGGCATCCATGAACAGGTTTCAGCGGTGCTCAAGGCCAGTCAGCGCGCATCGATCAAGGTCAACTTCGCCAGCGCCTACTGCGCGCCCGAGCTGTATCCGCTGAAAACCTTGCAAGACAACATGATCAAATCACTGCGCTTGACACCCTGCCTGCTCGGCACCGCGGGCGGCGCCTGCGGCAACAGCGCATTGCGCAACATCCTGGCCCGACGGGCACTTGCCAGCAGGACCCACCTGGCCCCCGAGCGGATCGTGATCACCAACGGCGCCACCGAAGCGATCAATCTGGCCTTGCGCGCGGTCACCCGCCCCGGCGACACCGTGGCCGTGGAGTCGCCGACGTTCTACGGTCTGCTGCAAATTCTCGAAAGCCTGAACCTGCGGGTGCTGGAAGTCCCGGCCTCAGCCCACACCGGGCTCAATCTGGCGGCCCTGCAACGGCTGCTGCAAGGCCCCGAGCGGATCAAGGCATTGATCGTCATTCCCAACCTGCAAAACCCGCTGGGCAGCATCATGCCCGACGCCAACAAGGCACGACTGGTGAAACTGTGCGCGGAGCACAATACCGTACTGATCGAAGACGACACCTACGGCGACCTGGTGGACAGCGAGCAGCCGCTGTCCACGCTCAAACATTGGGACCGCACCGACAACGTGATCTATTGCGCCTCGCTGAACAAAACCCTCGCCCCGGGCATGCGCCTGGGCTGGATCAGCGCCGGCAAATGGCACGAGCGCGTGGAAATGCTCAAGCATACGCAGTCACGGGGGTGCGAGGCGTTATCACAATTGGCGGCCAGCGAATTCATGCGCACACCGTCCTACGAACGTTACCTGCGGCGTTTGCGCAAAACCCTGACCCAACAACGTCAACAGATGAGCGAGGCAATTATTCGCTACTTCCCCCTCGGCACCCGCGTGACCACCCCCCAGGGCGGCACGTTGTTATGGGTGGAACTGCCTCGCCGGCATTCATCCATGGCGTTTTTTCATGAGGCGCTGAAGGTCGGCATCCAGATTTCACCTGGGGATATCTTCTCCAATGCCAATCGCTTCGATCACTTTGTGCGCATTGGTTGTGGCACGCCGTATTCGCCGCGGATTGATGAGGCACTGCAGACCCTCGGCCATATCCTGAAAAACCAGCCTTAACACAATCCCCTGTAGGAGCTGCCGAAGGCTGCTCCTACAGGGGGTTGTGGGGTTAGTGAGGGTTTTGGTGCAGGCAAATGATATGCGGGTCGTCATTCCAGTGCGGGAAACGCTCGGCGATCAACGGGTCGTGACCGGGGATGACGTGGTCTTCGCTGTCGGCCAGGCGATCGATCTCGGTGAAGGCTTCGAGGGTTTGCGCCAGGTCATCGAGAATCGGAAACGGACTGCGCTCACGAATGTTGACCCACAGGTGCGCAGCATCCGAGGCCAGCACAATCCAGCCGCGTCCGGTATTCACCCGCACCACCTGACTGCCCGGCGTATGCCCGCCCACCGGGTGCAGCGTTACGCCGGGCAGTACCTCGACAACACCGCTGTGCAAACGCATCCGCCCTTCGAACAGCGGCGGCAGCGCCGACATCACATCCTCGACCTCGTAGGTTTTGTTCACCGTGCGATGGGCCATTTTCGGCCCGGTGCAGAAACGCAGTTCCGCTTCCTGCAAATGCACGGTCGCCTTCGGGAACAGCCCGAGGTTGCCGGCATGATCCCAATGCAAATGGGTCAGGATCAGGTGTTCGACCTGCGCCGGATCAATGTCCAGTTGTCGCAGGGATTCTTCCGGCAGGCGATACATCTGGCGATTGCGCCGCTGCGCCGTGGCCGGTTGAAAACAGGTGTCGACCACGATCACCTGCTGCTCGTTGCGGATGACCCAGAAGTAGTAGTCCAGTGGCATTGGCACATTCGGATCACCGCAGCAGGCGTCATAGAGAAAGTTCTCTTTGGCGGTGCGCTGGGCATTGGCACCGACGCGGATGGCGAACACTTCGTACACAGGCATGGGCATAGACACCTCCGGATTCAGGCCGCTGCGGTGGTTTTGAGAGTCGGACGGAAGTCGAAATCGATCTGCTCGCTGATACCCAGGTCATGGGCCAATTTATGCAGGCCACTGTAGTCACGCATGATGTTCGCGTTCCTGTTGCTCTCGCGGGTGTCGGCAATGATCAGCGCTGCATCCTCGACCCCAAGCTGCGTCAGAATCGCCTCCCACATCGAGTAGTCCTGGGCGATAAAAGCACTCAGCGCCACCGACAGGTTGCGTGCGAAAAATTCCCGCTGGGCCGGCTGCATGTTCGCGTACATGACCTTCGCCACTTCGGCCAGCACCTTGCTGTGGGCGTACTCGTCACGGTTGTGCAGTTCGGCCACCCGGCGATTTTGCGGCTGGATGGTCTGGTCGTCCGCCAGCAAGTCGAGATAGGCGTTGACGCTGATCTCGGCCACCACCGCAAAAGTGATCGCCGCCAGATCCCGCTGCCATTGCTCGGGCAACTCTGCATGCAAGGCCTTCAGGCGCAGGTAAGTGACGGACGGCGGCAGATCCAGGTCCTGATCCAGCGCCCGCTCCAGTTTGGTCCGCTCGATGGCGCGCAGGTGCATCAGCGTGTGGTAGTGCTCGTCAATCAGGGTCTGTTGCATGGCCTCGCGAAAATGCCAGTCGTCCTTGCCAAGGTACTGATTGGCGATGACGCTCAGCGCCGGATTGACCACATGCTCCTCGGCGGTGACGGTGCGCAGGTTGTAGCCGATCCAGCCCCAGGTCACCACGCTGCTCTTGAGTTCGTCGCTCAAGGCCTGGAATTTCGGATGATGGAAAAACGGCACCATGCATTCCGGGTAATCCGGGCGCGCCGGGTCGAACACTTCTTCGACCTGGCCCCTGTCCGGCGAACACACCGTGGCGCGCTTGGTCCAGGCCTGGTTGAGCCGCACGATCAGTTGATGATCGACCTGGGCGATCTCGATTGCTGTTTGCATGACGCGATACCTGTAAGGCGCGTACCCGCCAAGGGGTACGCCGAAAAAATGAAGGGCGACGGAAAAATCAGGCCAGCCAATAGCGGGTCAGGTGGCGCGCCGGGTCAGTGTAACGACTGCGCGCATGGATCATTCGCCAGTTGTCCCAAATCAGCAGGCATCCGTCGGGAATCAGCACCGGAACGTTGTGCTCGACGAAGTACGCTTCGCCAAGCACGGCAAACCTGGCCAGCGGCGAGGTGCTGTTGGCGACCAGGGATTGCTGCAGGGCTTCCTTGGACGGGTTCACGTCGCCGTAGTGAAACTGGTTGTAGCTGAAGCGGAAAATATCCCCGTCTTCCGTAGGCGTGAGGATGTATTCCTTGACCCGCCGTTGTCCCGGCTCACCCGGTTTGGCGGTGGCGACAAATTCTACCGGTGTGTCATCCAGCCACTCACGCAGTTGCGGTTCGCTGCGTTCCAGGGACTTGAGAAATTCGTAGCCGTCCACCAATCCGGTGTGCCCGCCGCCGCACGTGGCCTGTTTATGGCAATGCAACGCCAGGTAGTGCGGCGGCGGCCCGTACACCGGCGCTTCAGTGTGCGGGCCGATGCCGTTCATGCTCTGGGAATACGGCAAGTCTTCGTAACCCGGCTTGCGGGTAATGGGAAACGCCATCTGGCCATTGAACTGCGGAATGATCGGGCCGAACTCGCGCAAGGTGCCTACGACATCATCGGCAAATTCGTCCGGGGTAAGCACCGTCCAGCCCAACGTCGACAGCTCTTCATGACGATGGCCGAGCGAAATGCAAGGTTGAGACGCAACAATCCCTTGGTCTGACATGGTGAGATTCCTGGCGGGTTATCCGGCGTTGACGGTTGAGGTGTACGCGGCAATGAAGTCGCGGCAGGCGTCACCCGGTCGATAGCGTTGCTCATCGATGCTCTGCACCGGGGTGATTTCGGCGGCGGTGCCGGTGAGAAAGCATTCATCGAAGTCACCAAGCTCCGTAGGCAAAATGGTGCGCTCGACGACCTGATAGTCCAGCGCTTTGGCCAGTTCGATCACGGTCTGCCGCGTGATGCCGTTGAGGAAGCAATCCGGCAGCGGGGTGTGCAGCGTCCGGCCTTTGACGAAGAACACATTGGCACTGGTGGCTTCGGCAACGTGGCCACGCCAGTCGAGCATCAGCGCATCGTGGTAACCCGTGTTCTCGGCGTCGTGCTTGCTCAGCGTGGCGATCTGGTAATGCCCGGAGGCCTTGGCCTCGAACGGGCTGCTGCTCGGCGGCGGGCGGCGCCAGCTCGCGGTTTTCAAGCGGATACCGGCCATGCGCGCCGCCGGGTCGAAATAGCTCGGCCACTGCCAGCACGCGATGGCCACGTGCACACGGTTGAAACGCGCCGAGGTGGAAATCATCTCGCTGCCACGCCAGGCCACCGGGCGCAGGTAACCATCGACGACGTTGTTGCGTTGCAGCAACTCATGGCTGGCCGCCTCCAGTTCAGCCAGCGCATAGGGGATGGCAAAGTCCATCAGTTGCGCCGAGCGATACAAGCGCTCGCTGTGTTCGCGCAGCTTGAAGATCCTGCCGTTGTAGACCCGCTCGCCTTCATACACGGTGCTCGCGTAATGCAGGCCATGGGTCAGCACATGCAACTGCGCCCGGGACCACTCGACGAACTCGCCGTCGAGCCAGATAACGCCCTCGCGCTGATCAAACGGGATACTGCTCATATCCATATCTCCCCATTGTTCATAAATTTTCCTACGCCGTTTCCAGCAACACGGGTATCAATTCCGGCACGGCGGCGAGCTCGGTCTGAAAGAAGAACGCACGCTCGCCGAAGGCCGGTTGCAAGTCGTCGAACCAGGTCACTTGCGGATCGAAGTGCGCGTAGAACGTGCGCAACACCCATTGCGGATTGCGTGCCTGGAGGAACTGCAAGACGAAGACTTTTTCCCCGGCGACGGTCTCGATGCCGTTGATCAACACCTTGCCGTAGAAGGTGCTCATGGACGGCCCGCGCACCGTGCGCGCAAGCCCCGATACCGTGCGGTACGCCGCCTGGAAGATCTCGAAGGCCCGGGCCAGTGGCATCGCGAAGTAGTGGCTGGGGCCGGTGTCACGCTCGACGAACATGTAATACGGCACGGCCCCGAGCCGCACACCTTCGGTCCACAGCGCCGCCCAGTCGGCGGGGTTTTCGTTAATGTGGCGGATCAGCGGCGCCTGCATGCGCACCGTCGCGCCCGTCGAGCGAATACGCTCGACGGCCTGGCGGGCGATGGTCTGGCGGATCTCCACCGGGTGGTTGTAGTGCCCCATGATCGACAGGTTTTTCCCCGCCGCGACGATGCGCTGGAACAGCTCCAGCAGCTCGGGTGCATCCTTGTCGCTGACAAAACGCTGCGGCCAGTACGCCACGGATTTGGTGCCGATGCGGATGTTCTTCAGGTGCGGCAAATCCAGCAGCGGCTCGATGTAACCGGCCAGGGAGCGGGTGTTCATGATCATCGGGTCGCCGCCGGTAATCAGCACGTCAGTCACTTCAGTGTGCACCCGCAGGTAGCTGACCAGCTCCTGGGACTCACGGGCATTGAACTTGAGTTCTTCTTCGCCAATGAACTGCGCCCAGCGGAAACAGAAGGTGCAGTACGCGTGACAGGTCTGACCGGCACCCGGGAAAAACAGCACGGTCTCGCGGTACTTGTGCTGGATGCCCGGCAGAACTTTTCCGTTGAGGGTGACACCGTTGTGGGTCAACTGCCCGGCCGGATGCGGGTTCATGCGCCGCCAGATCGCCTCGATCCGACGCTTGATCGCCGCGCTGTCATCCTGCTCGATCAGGTGTTTAAGCGAGGCATACTCCTCCGCCAGCAACATGTCCTTGTGGGGGAAGGTCATGCGAAAAACCGGATCGTCCGGAATGTTGTTCCAGTCGATCAGCGTGCCCAGCACGTATTCGTTGGTGCGAAACGGCATGACCCGCGCCACCACGGTCATGGCCTCCTGCAACGCCGGCGTCAACTTGTGCCAGTAAGGTGATTCGCGGATGGTGCGTGAGTTATAAGGTTTGTAGCGTTCGTGCTCCGACAGTCCTTGCATGGCCGCGCTCCTGGTGATTGCCCTGGGTGTTGTCAGGCGATGGCCGGCGCTTTGCGCTCTATGTCCATCCACGCCCGGACGCTGTCGCGATCCCACTGGCGCCGCACATACGCCGCGAGCCGCGCCGGCACCGGATCGCCGTTGGCAACCAGTCGGTTGAGCATGATTGCCAGGTCGGTGTCGGCAATGCTCCAGTCACCGAACAGATGCTCGGCGCCCTCTTCCAGCAAATGCTCGGCGACGAAGAACAAGCGCTCGACGGCGACACGGGCATCCGCGCTCAGGGGCAGATCTTTTTTACCGAAGTAGACCAGGTCAAACGGGCGCTCCTTGCGCACCACCAGCAAGTCACTGCGCAACCAGGCCTGCAATTGACGGGCACGGGCACGCTGCTGGATGTCCTGCGGATAGAGTTTTTTAAGCCCTGGGGAGAGCTCATCGAGGTATTCGGCAATCGCCGATGATTCCGACAAGGCAAAACCTTCGTAAACTAACGTTGGGATTTTGCAGGTCAGCGAAAGATCGCGATAACTCGACAGATAGTTTTCGCGTGTTCTTAGATCAACAGTAACAAGTTCAAATGAAAGTTGCTTTTCCTTGAGCGCCACAAAAGCCGACATCGCAAAAGCGCTGACATAGTCGGCGCCAACATACAGTTTTAGCTTCCTGTTTTCCATATAACACTCCATTGACCAACTGCAGGAATTGACGTGCATTGGAAGTGATCGTAGTTAGTTGAATGAATGTTGAATAGATACAGAATTTGTCCGTTTCAATCGATACAGAACGTTGTTTTTCACCGGCAGACACGCAGCCAGAATCCCGGCAAAACTGCTGCAAAAAGGGATCCTGGGGCAGGTCTGAAAAACAAAAAAGGGAGCCCACAAAAGTGGGCTCCCTGGGCAGATACGGCGGGGAATTACGGCTGGGTGGTGATCAGACCGTGGCTGTCGGCAAAATTCGAAAGCAGTGCCATTTGTGGCATGTTGCTCATGTTCAGCATCGCCAGAGGCTCGTGTTTACTGGTGTTGACGAAACCATGCCGGGTCCAGGCTGGCACCAGTAGCACGTCGCCGCTACTGACGTTAACCCCGTCGGCATCGCCGAGGGTCATCACGCCGCTGCCGCACTGGATAACAAACAGATGCCACCAGGAATGGGCATGACCGTTGAGCGTCACACCGGGGTTCAGCCATTGCATGGCGATCGCCATTCCAGGCGTCACTTCACAGCCTTCAATGCTTTTGTCGTGAGCCAACGCGACAATATCGACGTCGCTGTCTTCAAGGGTTTGACGCATACCCGCCAGTTCAGTGCCCTTCCACACCTTGGGACTTGGCGTTCGATGGTGGAGGCTTTGACGAAAGTCCTTATATGAAAAAAACGCACCTTGAAAGTTATCCATTCGCACGTCCTTTCTTCTTATTTCCCATACTTTAGCGCCAAACCTTAAGTTAACGATTCAGCGCTGTAAAGCTGGGAAACATTTTACAAAACCGAGGGGCGCAAGGCGGCAATCATGTCCACTTCTATCGCGGCATTCTTGGGTAACTGGTAAACACCTACGGTGGTGCGGGTATGTTTACCGGCATCGCCCAGCACATGGCTGAACACATCCGAGGCGCCGTTGGCCACTTCGCTCAAATCGACAAAATCCGCCGTGGACTTCACATAGACCGTTACCCGGATCAATGACTTGATCTTGTCCAGCGAACCAATGGCATCGACGATCAAGGCCAGCCCGCGCATCGCACTGATGCTGGCCGCCGCTTGCGCATCGGCCAAGCTGAGGTCCAGGCCGACGCGACCGGGGTAATGGATCTTGCCGTTCATGCGCGGCACCAGACCGCTGATGTACAGCTCATCGTGATGACGGATCAGCGGCGCATAATGCCCGCCTGCGGTGTTTTCGCCGTAGATGTCGTAGCCAAACTCTTTAGCCAGGGCGATGAAGCGTTCATCGCAGGTCATGTGCTGGATCATTGATCGAACCCTCTTAATCAGTAGTGCAAAAAACGGGTGCTTGCAGGCTCAACACACGGCGCGGGTAGCCGGTGCCAGGCAAGTCACCTCAATGCGTGACTCAATCGCCTCGGCCAGACGCAACAGGTCGTTGCTCAGTTGCCCGTAGTGTTCGTTGAACAGCACGATGTGGCCGATGAATGAGAAGTTGTCTTTCACTAACGCGCTGACGGAGTCGCCGATTCGCTTGGCGTACTGGCCCTCCACCAGATCGATACGCAATGCGCGGGCCAGGGCCTCGATGTCGGGCGTCGCGCGCAAGATGCCGCCATCCGGCGCCCTGAGCAGGCGAATGCCGCAGAAGCCGCGAGCCACTGGCTCGTGCTGTTCGGTCTTGCCTTCCACCGCCCAGCGCACCCAGCGTTCCCACGGATCGAAATTGACGAAGGCGCGTTTGGCCAGATCCCAGATGTGCATGCCGCCGGGGCGCATGTTGGTTTCCACGGCGCAGGTCAGGTTGTCGCTGCGCAGGAACACTTCGTTGTGCCAGGCACCATTGTCCTGGGATACCAATGCCGACATATGCCGACCGGCTGCCATCAAACGCGCCTGTACCTCAGCCGAAAGCGGTGCGGGGACGACTTGCTGGATCTCTGCGCGGTAGGCGCCTTCGGTGGTGGTTTTTTCAGTCACCCAAGTGCTGCCGGCCACGTAGTCCCAGCTGTATTCGCGGGCGTTCTGCACCAGTGCTTCAAGGACGATGCCGCCTTCGCGGTAGGGCTTCAGTGCGAGCCAGGCGTCATCGCATTCCGAAGGGTGATGGATGACGCGACAGCCTCGGCTCGCGCCTTCGCAGGCCGGTTTGATGAAGGCCTTGCCGCCCAGTTCGACAACGCGTTGGCGCAGTTCCGGCAGGCTTTCGACCCGCGCGGAAAACACCGGTCGGTATTCTCCGGGAGAGGTGCTGGCCGCCGCTTCGAGCCGACGGAAGATCTGCTTGTCCAGGCCCGCCCGCGCTTCGCCTGGGGTAATGCCCGGCAGGCCGAAGTGAGTGGCCAGCGCGGCACCGAGCAGTACGCCGCGATCGGAAAACGGCAGCACGCCGATCAGTTTCCAGCTATCGGCATTCAGGCACCCCACCACCAGTTCAAGGGACGCCGCCACGTCTTTCTCGGCCAGCGAAGTGCTGCAAACGTGATCGGCCACCTGGTCGTCATGGAGCTGAATTTTCTCGACCAGCAGGATGAGCCTGGCGTCGTAGAGCGACTTGCACAGCTCGCGCAGTTTCTGGATGTCGTGAACCCGATTGCCGTTGTAACCGACCACTACTACGCATGAAGTCGTATTCATAATGCCCCCGACCTGCAAAGTGAAAACCGCAACGGCGATGACTCAGTCATGCAACGACGCATTGGATTTACGATTGAGCCAGTACCAGGCCAGGATCCCGCCGGCGCCGATGGCGGCCAGCACCAGCGCGTTGTACGGCGCCGGCACCACCCGCATGATCAACACGGTCAGCCCGGCCCCCACCCCCAGGGACACTTCCTTGACGAACATGTTGTTTTGCTTGACCGAGAAGTAATCGAGGTAGCTGAAGGCGCACTCGGCGATGGACAGCAGCGCCACCCAGACCAGCGCCCCGGCGAGGGTTTCGACGTGGAACGCGGCGGGCGAAGACAGCACGGCAAAGCCGCCGACGATGATCCCGATCACCGCCACGACCTTGAAGCGCCCGGTGCGCTCGATCAGCTTCATCACCGGCACCTGGGCGAACACCACCACGGCGCTGTTGAGGATCAGCATCAAGCCGTACCAGGCCGGCAGCTCGCCGGTCTTGAGCAGGATCGCCTGCGGCAGGATCGAGAACACCCCGAACAGCTTGATGCCCATGATGATGCCGGCGATCACCCAGGGCAGTTTGTTGCCCCAGTTGCTGCCGGCCTGAGTGGCCGGGCGGGCCAGCACCGGTTCGGTGGTGAAGGTCGCGCCGAGGGCGATCGGCAGGCACAGCAACACGAAGGCCGCCGCACCGAGGAAAAACATCGTAGGCGTGAGCAGCGGCGACAGCAGGATCAAACCGGCCACCAGGCTGCCCATGTTCATGGCCACGCGGTTGTAGGCCGCGCCTTCCTTGGTCTGGGCCGCTTCGCTCTTGATCAGGTAACCGGCAATCGCAATGCCGTAGGCAAACAGTGCGGCAGCAAACATCACCATGCCTTGATGGCTGGTCAGCGCGAGCAGCACCAGGCCAAGGCCGGCACACAGCAGCGTGACGCTCAGGGAGCGGCGGCCAAGCACCAGTAAAGTCAGGGGCAACAGCAGCAACAAGGCGCGATATCCAAGGGCCAGGATGCTGTTGGTGGCCGTGTCGAGCCAGACGTTGGCCTTGCCCAGCACCGCGAACAGCGAGACGGCGGTGATGATCCGGATCGTGAATAACCGCAGGTTAATGACCGGCTTGGCCACCGCGACCGTTGTTTCGACACTCATGCAGCACCTCAGGAACGGGGTGAATGCCCGCCGACAAAGGCCGACATTCAGAAAAGTCTGTAAGGGCATGGTAGAGAGAGAGGCGTGTCCTGATCAGAGCAAGTTCGTATAGAATCCAACGAACTTTACTGCCGGAGAGACCAGTAAAATGCAGGTTCAACGTGCAGTCATTGCCGCCATTGAATTCCAGCCCGGCGTGCCGCTGGTGCAGCAGATCGTCGATCAACTGACCCAGGCCATCAGCACGGGCGGCCTGCCCCACGGCGCCAAGCTGCCGCCGATTCGCGAACTCTCCGACTTGATGAACGTGGGCAAATCCACGGTGGTCGATGCCCTGGACCGCATGCGGGCCAAGGGGCTGGTGGTGTCTCGCCAGGGCTCCGGGCATTACGTGCATCGCTCCGAAGCAGCACTGAAAAGTGGCACCGGTCCGGACCTGCAACCTCAGGACACCCTCAGTGTGGTACGCCGCGCACTGCTGCTGGACAACGGCACGCTGCGCCCCGGCTGCGGTTTTCTGCCGACCTCGTGGCTACCCGCCGAAGAATTGCAGAAAGCCGTGCGCAGTACCCTGCGAGCGACGTCATTGCGCATGGGCGAGTACGGCGTGGCCGGCGGTTACCTGCCGTTGCGCCAGGCCTTGCGGGTCAAACTGGCGACCTTCGGCATCGAAGCGCCGGTGGACCAGATCATCACCACCGCCAACACCATGCAGGCCATCGACCTGCTGATGCGCCTGCTGGTCAAACCCGGCGACACCGTGCTGCTCGACGACCCCTGCTACTTCAACATGCACGCCAACCTGGCGTTGCACGGGGCCAAAGTCATCACCATCGCCCGGGATTGCGACGGCATGGACCTCGACGCCTTCGAGCAACTGCTGATCGCCCACAAACCCGTGCTGTACATGACCAACAGCACACTGCATAACCCCACCGGCCACTCGTTCACCCCGGCCCAGGTCTACCGCTTGCTGGAACTGAGCCACCGCCATGGCTTGCACATCGTCGAAGACGATCTGTACTGCGACATCCAGCAACGCCGCACCCCGCGCCTGGCGGCCAGTGGGTTGGACAACGTGAGTTATGTGTCGGGTTTCTCCAAGACCCTGACCGCCAACAGCCGGGTCAGCTACACCGTACTGTCACCGCAATTGGCGGCACGCATGGTCGCGCTGAAAATGGCCTGCGGCGGGGTGACGTCGGAGCTGGCGGAGCAGATTACGTGCACCATGCTCAGCGATGGCAGCTATGCCAAACATGCGCGGCGCACGGTGGATCGGTTGTATGAATCGAACAGCCGCGTGGCCGGTTGGCTGGCCGAGGCCGGGTGTTCGCTGTCGTCATTGCCGGGTGAAGGCGTATTTATCTGGGCGCGGTTGCCGGAGGGCTTGCACGCCGAGAACCTGGCTCGCCAAGGGTTGGAGAACAATATGGTATTGGCGCCGGGCACCTTGCTGAGCAAAGGGCCGGATGCCAGCCAGTTCCTACGCTTCAATGTGGCTCACAGTGACAGTTTGCAGGTGCGCGAGCGGTTTTTCCGCTTGCTCGATACACAAAGTAAATAACCGACGCCCCCCAACCCTGTGGGAGCGAGCTTGCTCGCGATGAGGCCGTCACATTCAAAATTGATGCTGCCTGACACGCCGCCATCGCGAGCAAGCTCGCTCCCACAGGGGCCCGCGTCATGCTCGATATCAGCGATGACGCTAGTCCAATGTGGGAGCGGGCTTGCTCGCGAAGAGGCCGTCACATCCAGCATCAATATTGCCTGACCCACCGCCTTCGCGAGCAAGCCCGCTCCCACAGGGATTGCGGTGCCCAATGAGATCCCCGGCCACCAGATTGCTACGATTGCCGACCTCATCCTTGCCGGCTAACTTCGCCCCGTCGCTGCCAATTCAGCGACCGGGCCTGATAACCCGGGTAAGATGCGCACGCAACTGCGCCAACCTCACGATTGTCGGCGTTTTTTTTCGCCCGTTTTTTCGTGCAATGGCGGCTGTGCGTGGGAGACTTTCGGGTCTGCCGGGTCCTGCATCTCCGGTTTATCAGCCTGCGCACAGCTGCCACCCATTCGCCTGATAACGAACGGGACAGCTTCACTTATGCAGGAGTTACAAATGAACGCTATTGATCCGTCTGCTACACCAGTCATACCCCTCCACCTCCAGCCCAATAGGAGGTGAAGCCCAATGACCAATCCCCAAGACCTCAAAACCATCGGCCTCACCCCCTTCTCCTACCACGCCAACGAACCACTGTTCCGCATCAATGCCGGTGTCCCGGTGATCGAAGCCCTCTACCACGCCTCCGACCTGCTCCACCTCGCAAAACTTCTCGCCTCAGACGCAGCCACGGTTCGCGACTCCGACCGGCATGCCTGGGCCTCTCATTTTTTGCAGGACATGAGCAAGGCAATCATCGATGACGTGGTGAAGGTGCTCGACGCACCGTGTAACAACCGCGAATGAATGAAAAAGCCCCACCGTTCTCTCGAAAGGAGGGGCTTTTGCGCAACAGGCCATTTCAACTTTTGAACCAAACGATGCAGCCTCTTCGCTGCAACCAGAGCTCAGGAAAACATGGCGCGCTGCTCAGCTTCGTAATGCCGGGTCTGAAAAGGCATGAGGGCTTGGGCTTTTAGGCCGAGGCCCTCACTCAACCCCCAAGAGATAGCGAGTTCATCACGGCGTCGACGCAGTGGAGTGACGGTTTGTAGCCTCACGGCTTGCACGGAAGTCGAATGTGCAAAAAGCTCGAGGACATTGAGAGTTTCCGACACCCGGAGATCGGATAAGCAAGTAAATCGAGTGAATCGCTCAAGCAGATAGCCAGCGCGCCGAACCTCCACTTCGTCAGTGTGACAATTCAAAAAAGCGGTTACCTCGCATTCAAGATTTGAGTCCGAGTACCAGACAGCTTTGGCGGCGCTCACCAAGGCAGCGTCATCCGCTTGATTCAAAGGTCTTTTTACCAGCGTGTCCAAGGCGGATGAGAGGACGTGGCCGCTATGGGGCTTCGTCATCTGTGTTCTCCAGATAATCATGCAAAATATTCGTGAGGACGGAGATTGGTGACTCCTCAATATGAACGTGTTCTTGCGTACCAATATCAGTGGTCCGCACGTCTTCCACCGCATTGCGACGCATGACTTCGCGTTGAGCTCTCATTTCTTCAACGCCCTGGATCAACTCGTCAAATAGGTTACGTTCTCTCATTCAGTCCCACTTTCCTGTCATCGAAGACGAATACGTTGCCACTGTCTTGTGCCTCAACGATCTATCAATTGACGAGAGAGACCTTACCCGAGCAACGCAGGAGCTGGCGTTAGGACGTTTCCTAAATGCCATGTTCCGTTTTCCTCAATGACTCATGACACAGGGGTTGCGCCGAACCCGTTTGGCCAGACGACTATGGTTCGTGCCTGAAACACCGCGTCGCTGCCATCGCGAGCAGGCTCGCTCCCACAGGTGATCGGGGTTGCATTCAACATTGGCGGCGACGCAGATCCAATGTGGGAGTGAGCCTGCTCGCGATGGCGGCAACACGGTCCACCAGAATCACCCCCAACAAAAAGCCCCGCTCTTCTCTCGAAGGCGGGGCTTTTCTTTAAAGCATGTCCGACGCTTACGGCGCGTACGTCAACAGCAACTCGCTCGGCACTTTGAAGTCCAGGGACATCATCACGCTCAACGCGGTAATGGTGAAGATCGAGAACACGAACAGCTTGCGTGCCCAGACCGTGTCATCCACTGCCTTGTAGCCGGTCCAGGCCATGTACAGCCAGTACATGCCCATGGCCGCGGCGACGGCGAGGTAGCTCATGCCGGCGTAGCCGCTGAAGGTCAGCATCAAGGTCGCCACGAGGAAGGCCAGGATGTAGAGCAGGATATGCTTCTTGGCCACCTGGATGCCGCGCTTCACAGGCAGCACCGGAATCGATGCGGCCAGGTAATCGTTGAAGCGGAAGATCGCGATGGCGTAGGAATGCGGCATCTGCCACAGGCTGAACATCACCAGCAGGGTCAGCGCGGCCATGTCGAAGGTGTTGCTGACTGCGACGTAGCCAATCACCGGCGGCATGGCGCCCGACAGACTGCCCACCAGCGTGCCGTGAACCGACTTGCGCTTGAGGTACAGGCTGTAGAAGCCGACGTAGATGACGAAGCCGATGACTGCGAACAGCGCGGCCAACGGGTTGGCCACCTTGTACAACAGGGCAACGCCGGCGACACCCAGGACGGTCGCATAGATCAGGGCCAGTTTCAGGGAGATCAAGCCCTGGACCAGCACCCGGTTCTTGGTGCGTTCCATCTTCAGGTCGATGTCGCGGTCGATGCAGTTATTGAACACGCAACCGGAGGCAACCACCAGAGACGTGCCGATCATGGCGGCCAGGAAGATGGCCAGATCGACATGCCCTTTGGAGGCCAGGAAAAATCCGCCTGCCACAGAAAGCACGTTACCGAAAATGATCCCCGGTTTGGTGATTTGGATAAAGTGCTTAAGGGACATGCGGACTTACCTCACTTCGCCATCATGAACGTGTGGATGCTGAACATGATCCACAGCGACAAGCCAACCAGCAGGACAATCACGATCGCGGCAAAGACAAACGCAATCACGTTGTTACGCTGCGCGGCCGAACGGTCCAGGTGCAGGAAGTACACCAGGTGCACCAGCACCTGGATGACTGCGAACGCGACGACGATCATCAGGGTGATCGACTTCGGCAGCGTCGGGTACATCACCAGACCGAACGGAATCAGGGTCAGGATCACCGACAGGATGAAACCGATGCCGTAGGACTTGACGCTGCCGTGACCGGCGTCGTGGCTGTCATGGCCATTTTGGGAATGAGCTGCGTTAGCCATTTACATAGTCCCCATCAGATAAACAACGGTGAATACGCAGATCCACACGACGTCCAGGAAGTGCCAGAACAGGCTCAGGCAGCTCAGACGGGTCTTGTTGGTCGCCGTCAGGCCGTTTTTCTGCACCTGATACATCATGATCGCCATCCAGATCAGACCGCTGGTCACGTGCAGACCGTGGGTGCCGACCAGGGTGAAGAACCCGGACAGGAAGCCGGAACGGCTAGGGCCGTAGCCTTCGGAGATCAACATGTGGAACTCGTTGATCTCCATGCCGATGAAGCCGGCACCGAACAGGAAGGTCAGGGCCAGCCAGCCCAGGACCTGCTTCTTGTTGCCACGGAAGAACGCCAGCATGGCGAAGCCGTAGGTGATCGAACTGAACAGCAGCAGAGCGGTTTCGCCCAGTACGTATGGCAGTTCGAAGATGTCGTGGCCCGACGGGCCACCCGCTACGTTGTTAACCAGTACCGCGTACGCCGCGAAGATCGACGCAAACAGAATGCAGTCGGTCATCAGGTAGAGCCAGAAACCGAATACGGTCATCTCGCCCGAGTCGTGGTGATGGTCATCATGCCCATGTCCATCGACATGGGTGTGTCCAGCATTGGTCACTAAGTTCGACATGGTTTAAGCCTGTTCCAACGAGGTTTCAACACGGGTGGCGGTGGCCGGGATTTTCCCTGCCGCTACCAGACGCTTGTGCTGCTCGGCTTCGATGCGCTCGATCACGTCGACCGGCACCATATAGCCTTGATCATCACGGGCCGCGTGGATCACGAAGTAGATCACGGTGCCGGCAAGACCCGCGATGGCCAGCCACCAGATGTGCCAGATCATCGCGAAACCGAACACGGTCAACAGAGCACCCATGACCACACCGGTCGCGGTGTTGTTTGGCATGTGGATCGGCTCGTACCTGGCCGGGGCCTTGTACGCGGTGCCGTTTTCCTTGGCTTCGGTGAACGGGTCGACAACGTCGGCTTTTGGCAGCACGGCGAAGTTGTAGAACGGAGGTGGCGACGAGGTCGACCATTCCAGGGTGTGTGCATTCCACGGGTCGCCGTGTTCGCACATGTTTTCCGGTTTGTTGCGGTCACGCACGCTGACGTACAGCTGGATCAGCTGGCAAGCGATACCTACGGCGATCATCACCGCACCGAACATGGCAACGTACAGGTACGGCACCCACTCAGGGTTGGTGGTGGCGTTCAGACGACGGGTCATGCCCATGAAGCCCAGTGCATAGAGCGGCATGAACGCGACGAAGAAGCCGGAGATCCAGAACCAGAATGCTGCCTTGCCCCAACCTTCGTGCAGCTTGAAGCCGAACGCTTTAGGGAAGTAGAAACCGAAACCGGCGATGTAACCGAATACCGCACCGCCGATGATCACGTTATGGAAGTGTGCGATCACGAACAGGCTGTTGTGCAGAACGAAGTCAGCACCCGGGATGGCCAGCAATACGCCGGTCATGCCGCCGATAGCGAAGGTCACCATGAAGCCCAGGGTCCACAGCACCTGGCTGGTGAAGCGCAGACGGCCCTGGTAGATGGTGAACAGCCAGTTGAACAGCTTCACACCCGTCGGGATGGAAATCAGCATCGTCGCCAGACCGAAGAAGGCGTTGACGCTGGCACCCGAACCCATGGTGAAGAAGTGGTGCAGCCAAACCATGAAGCCCAGGATCGAGATTGCGCCCGATGCGTAGACCATCGAGTGGTGGCCGAACAGTTTCTTGCCGGTGAAGGTCGAGATGACTTCGGAGAAGATACCGAACGCTGGCAGGATCAGGATGTACACCTCAGGGTGACCCCACGCCCAGAACAGGTTCACGTACATCATCGGATTGCCACCAAGTTCATTGGTGAAAATGTGGAAATCCATGTAACGGTCAAGCGTCAGCAGTGCCAGGGTAGCGGTCAGGATCGGGAACGAAGCCACGATCAGGACGTTGGCCCAGGTGCAGGTCCAGGTGAAGATCGGCATGTCCATCAGCTTCATGCCAGGGGTACGCATTTTCAGCACGGTAGCCAGGAAGTTGACCCCCGTCAGCGTCGTACCTAGCCCGGATAGCTGTAGCGCCCAGATGTAGTAATCCATCCCCACGCCAGGGCTGTATTGCAGGCCCGACAGCGGCGGATAGGCAACCCAACCGGTCTTGGCGAATTCGCCGACGCCCAGGGACAGGTTGATCAGCACTACGCCGGAAACCAGCAGCCAGAAGCTCAGGGAGTTCAGGAACGGGTAGGCAACGTCACGCGCGCCGATCTGCAGCGGCACTGCAAGGTTCATCAGGCCGGTGAAGAATGGCATCGCCATGAAGATGATCATGATCACACCGTGAGCGGTGAAGATCTGGTCATAGTGTTCAGGTGGCAGGTAGCCAGGCGAACCCTCGGTGGCCATGGCCAGCTGGGTACGCATCATGATGGCGTCGGCAAAGCCGCGCAGCAGCATGACCATGGCGACGATGATGTACATCACGCCGATTTTCTTGTGGTCGACCGACGTCAGCCACTCGGTCCACAGGTAGGTCCACTTCTTGAAGTAGGTGATTGCAGCGAACAGCGCCAGACCACCGAGCGCGATCATGGAGATGGTTATCATCACGATCGGTTCGTGGAACGGGATCGCTTCCCAACTTAATTTACCAAACATCGTTTACTCCTCTGCCCCGGCAGCTGAATGCGAACTCGAGTCCATCCCTTCCATCTGGGCCACTTCTTTCTCTTCTTTCTCGTGCTTGACCTTAGGACCTGGTTTCATGCCTTCGTACTTGTCGACGATGGACTGGAACATGCCTGGGGTAACCGAGTTGTAGAGCTCGACTGGGTTGTTCTGGCTTGGTTTGGAAAGGGCTGCGTATTCAGCTTGTTCAAGCTGTTTAGGTGCCTTTTTGACTTCACTTACCCAGGCGTCGAAATCTTCCTGGGAAGTTGCGATCGCTTTGAATTTCATACCGGTGAAACCAGCGCCGCTGTAGTTGGCGGAGATACCGTCCATTTCAGCGTTCTCGTTGGCGATCAGGTGCAGCTTGGTCTGCATGCCCGCCATCGCGTAGATCTGGCCGCCCAGAGCAGGGATGAAGAACGAGTTCATCACGGCGTCGGAAGTAATCTTGAAGTTGATCGGAGTGTGCGCCGGGAACACGATCTTGTTGACCGTGGCGATGCCTTGTTCCGGGTAGATGAACAGCCACTTCCAGTCCAGCGCGACCACTTCGATGGTCACAGGCTTAACGTCGGATTCCAGCGGCTTGTACGGGTCCAGCGCGTGGGTCGACTTGTAGGTGACGTAACCCAGGGCAATGATGATCAGCACTGGAACAGCCCACACCGCGATCTCGATCTTGGTGGAGTGGTTCCATTTCGGGGTGTAGGTGGCGTTGGTGTTGGACGCGCGGTATTTCCAGGCGAACAGGAAGGTCATGACGATGACCGGCACCACGACCAACAGCATCAGCAGCGTTGCGGTGATGATCAGGTTTCGCTCGTCCAGACCAACCTGGCCCTTGGGATTGAGCAAGGTCATGTTGCAGCCTGACAGCAACAACGTGCCGATCAGCGGCAATAAGCCTAGTAGTCTGGGGTACCTGTTTTTACTCATCTCACGACCTCTAAAGCAGCTTGCGCAATGCAGTTGGGTTTTGATCGCCAACACTTCACCCTGCCAAGGGTTGGCATTTTTCTTGGATTGAATAAGGGCATGCCCGTTGTGCGTCAGACGCTGTACGACAAATCCCGGGCCTGCGGTGAGTTCTTATTCGAATTCGTGGTCAAAGGCCTTGTTACAGACCAATTCCATTTGGTGCGGGTAGTTGGAGGCTCCGACACCTGGGCATCGCATGAAGCCACCAGACCTCTCGACACCCTGTTTCTGCTCACGTCTGGTTAAGATTTGAGCAGTGCCGGGGATTCAGTGCGGGCGATTGTAGATATGTAACGTTGTATAAACCATGTCTCATCCCGAAATAATTTTTATCCGAACCGGCAACAATCATTAACCGTTTTCGCAAAAGTGGCGCATCTTATCGAAATTAATTCTCAACAAAAACACCACAATAAGTAGGTCTTCCACCCACAGTTCAGACAGTATCGGCCCCCTCTTCACTGCCCTTTACCTTGCCCGGAGCCCGATATGACGGGGGCTTCGGCCATTCGCCAGACCCTGTTAAAACTGCCTGCTCGCGTTCGCAATGGAAAAAACCGCAAGCCTGCAAAACAGCCCAATTTCGTTACGTTTCCATGTACCAATCCGGCCTCTTCGAACGCCCTGCGACACTGACTCTGTGACAACATGTCGCACATGTGTCGCACCCTTGGCTGTCGCACATCACGGTCTTTTTACCCGGCCTCTGAAATGCGCTGAGCAAGACAAAAAAGCCCCGGTCCTCTCTTCAAGGACCGGGGCTTTTTTGTCCGACAATTCCTGCCGACAGATGACCTCAGCGCAGCGCTTTGCGGTTACGCGACGTGAGCAAAGGCACCAGCACCACAATCAGCACGAAGGCGACCAACGCCCACTGTGCCAACGACAAACCGAGGATCGGCGGGTATGGCGTGGAGCAGAAACCATCGACCTGGAAACCCAGCGGGAAGATCTTCGCCAGCGGCAAGTCATCGACAATCGGTTGCAGCACATCGATGCCGCAGCTGACCGCCGGATAGAACTGCGTATAGACGTGATGCCCGGCAACGCCGACACCTGCCAGTGCGCAGATCACCACCAGGGTTTCGAACACCGTGATGCTGCGACGGCTGCGCATGGCGGCGCCGATGAAGGCGAAGATCGCGATCAGCAGCAACGCATAACGTTGCAGGATGCACAGCGGGCAAGGGGCCTCGCCCAGAACAATTTGCATGTACAGCGCCCCGCCGATCAGCGCCAGGCAAATGATGCCCAACAACACCAGGTAGCGCCGTTCACGCCCCAACCGCATGGATTCATCGCTCATCGCGTTTCCCTTGAAAATTTCGATTGCCCGCCAGTCTACACGCTGGCCTGATCTTTGAGAGCTGGCGCGTAGCAAGGGGGATGTCGCAGGGAATAGACGACAGGACGGTTAAGGAGGGATTAACTTTTAACCAGAAAGATCAAAAGATCGCAGCCTCCGGCAGCTCCTACATCGGAATGGATTGCATCCTGTAGGAGCTGCCGAAGGCTGCGATCTTTATTAGGGGTTACTCCAGTGCCGCAGCCGGCCCGAAGAACTCGTAACGGCTTTGCTTCTCCGGCACGCCCAGGGCTTTGAGGTGACGCTTGATGGACGCCATGAAACCTTTCGGCCCCAGGAAGTAAACATCCAGGTCACGCTGCTCCGGCAGCCATGCATGCAACTGCTGCTGGCTCAACAAGCCGACCTTGTGCGCCGCCGGGCTCACGCCGTCATCTTCGGCGTAGCAGTAGAAGCGCTTGAGCTGCGGGTGACGCTCGGCCAGGCCATCGATCCAGTCGCGGAAGGCATGGACGCTGCCGTTGCGCGCGCAGTGGATGAAATGCACCGGCCGCTGAGTTTCCAGCGCAGCTTCGAGCATCGCCAGGGTCGGGGTAATGCCGACGCCGCCGCTGATCAGCACCAGAGGTTTGTCGCTGGCGGTCAGGGTGAACTCGCCCGATGGCGGGAACAACTGGATGCTGGCGCCAACATGCAACTGGTCATGCAAGTAGTTGGAAGCGCGGCCACCGGCTTCACGCTTGACGCTGATGCGGTACTGGCCTTTGTTCGCCAGCGCTGACAGCGAGTAGTTACGACGGATCTCTTCACCGTCGAGGATCAGTTTCATACCGATGTACTGGCCGGGTTCTGCCTCCAGAATCGGGCCTTTGTCTGCAGGTTCAAAGTAGAACGAGGTGATCTCGGCGCTCTCCTCGACCTTGCCGGCCACGATGAATTCCCGCGCCCCGCGCCAGCCGCCCGGTGCCTGTTCCTTCTGGTCGTAGATGCTGGTTTCGGCACCGATCAGGATGTCCGCCAGTTGCCCGTAGGCCGCACCCCAGGCCGCGATCACTTCCGGGGTGGCGATCTCTTCGCCCAATACTTCGGCAATGGCCCGCAGCAGGCAGCTGCCGACAATCGGGTAGTGCTCCGGCAGAATCTGCAGGGCCACGTGCTTGTTGATGATCTTGGCCACCAGGTCGCCCAACTGGTCGAGTTGGTCGATATGGCGCGCATACATCAATACGCCGTTGGCCAGGGCTCGCGGCTGATCACCACTGGCCTGGTGGGCCTGGTTGAACAGTGGGCGGACTTCCGGGTATTCGGAGAGCATCATGCGGTAGAAGTGTGTGATCAGCGCTTCACCACCGCTTTCGAGCAGTGGCACAGTGGATTTGACGATGGCACGATCTTGAACGCTCAGCATAAAGTGACTCCTGGTCTTCTTGGATTGCTAACGGATTACCCTATGCCTATCAGTTTCCATGCCAACTATTTAGTCTTTATAAATCAATAAGTTAATAACTTAATAGTCATTTAGACACTGCCTGACTTATAGTCATACCGACTACACGGAGTCACTATGACTGCAAAACCCCTGCTCACCGCCCTGCTGCCCCTGGTCTCCGACCTGTCCCGCGAACTGCCCGAGGGCGAGCGTTATCGCCGCCTGCTGGAAGCCATGCGCGCCCTGCTGCCATGCGACGCCGCCGCTCTGCTGCGTCTCGACGGTGAATGGCTGGTGCCGCTGGCGGTCGACGGCTTGAGTACCGATACCCTCGGTCGGCGCTTCAAGGTCAGCGAGCACCCGCGTTTCCAAGCGCTGCTCAGCGGCCCAGGCCCGACCCGTTTCGCTGCCGACAGCGACTTGCCTGACCCCTATGACGGCCTGGTCGATGGCCTGGATGATCATCTGGAAGTTCATGACTGCATGGGTTGCCCGTTATTCATCGACGAGCGCCCATGGGGCCTGCTGACCCTCGACGCCCTCGATCCGGAGCGCTTCGAACCGATCGAGCTGGATGCCCTGCAAGCCTTCGCCAGCCTCGCGGCCGCCACAGTCAACGCCGCCGAGCGCATCGAGCGCTTGAACAACCGGGTCGAAGACGAGCATCAGCGCGCCGAGGTCTACCGCCAGGCCAGCGGCCAGCAGACTCGCGAGATGATCGGCCAAAGCAAGGCCCACAAGCGTCTGGCCGAAGAAATCAGTCTGGTGGGCGGCAGCGACCTGACCGTGTTGATCACCGGCGAAACCGGGGTCGGCAAGGAGTTGGTGGCCCAGGCCATCCATGCCGCCTCGCCCCGCTCCGACAAACCGATCATCAGCCTCAACTGCGCCGCGTTGCCCGACACACTGGTGGAAAGCGAATTGTTCGGCCATGTCCGCGGTGCTTTTACCGGTGCGCTGAACGACCGCCGTGGCAAGTTCGAACTGGCCAACGGCGGCACGCTGTTTCTCGATGAAGTCGGTGAGTTGTCGCTGACCGTGCAGGCCAAGTTGCTGCGCGTGTTGCAGAGCGGTCAACTGCAGCGACTGGGCTCGGACAAGGAGCATCAGGTCGACGTGCGCCTGATCGCGGCGACCAACCGCGACCTCGCCGAAGAAGTGCGCAGCGGCCGTTACCGCGCCGACTTCTACCATCGCCTCAGCGTTTATCCGCTGCTGGTGCCGGCCCTGCGCGATCGCGGACGCGATGTGCTGCTGCTCAGCGGTTACTTCCTGGAGCAGAACCGCTCGCGCATGGGCCTCAACAGCCTGCGCCTGAACAGCGACGCCCAGGCCGCGCTATTGGCCTACGACTGGCCCGGCAACGTGCGCGAGCTTGAACACTTGATCGGCCGCAGCGCCTTGAAAGCCTTGGGCAACTGCAAGGAACGGCCGAAGATTCTCAGCTTGAGCGCAGCCGACCTGGACTTGCCCAACGCCAGCGTCGAAGCCGCTGCCGAGCAACCGGCTGCCAGCGTCACGCAACTGGTGACTGGCGATTTGCGCGAGGCCACCGAGCGTTATCAGCGTCAATTGATCGGTGCCTGCCTGGAGCGGCATAACAACAACTGGGCAAGCGCGGCCCGTGAGCTGGGCCTGGATCGGGCGAACCTGGGGCGGATGGCCAAGCGGTTGGGGATGAAGTGATGGCGGCCTGACATTCAACGGAAATGCTAAAGCCTGCCCCCGACAAGTCGATAACCCGGCATCGAAGTCATTGGCGATCCCGGGATTGCCCGTCACCTTTTTCCAGAGAAGGTTCCTATGTCCTCCACCAAAGCCCGCGCAGACTCACTTTCGCTTCTGCTGTTTACCTTGCGCAGCGGCAAGTTGATGGCGATCAACCTGCTCAAGGTCAGTGAAATCATTCCCTGCCCGCCGCTGACCCGGCTGCCGGAGTCGCACCCTCACGTCAAAGGCATCGCCAGCCTGCGCGGTGCCTCGCTGTCGGTGATCGACCTCAGCCGTGCCATTGGCGAACGTCCGCTGGAAGACCCGAACGGCGGCTGCCTGATCGTCACCGACGTCAGCCGCTCCAAGCAGGGCCTGCACGTGCAGGCCGTGAGCAAGATCGTCCATTGCCTGACCACCGACATCCGCCCGCCGCCCTTCGGCTCCGGTGGTTCGCGCGCCTACATCACCGGCGTGACGTCGGTCGATGGCACCCTGGTGCAAGTGCTGGACATCGAAAAAGTCATCCACGGCATCGCCCCGGCACAAATCGAAATGGCGCCGACCGAGCTGAGCATGGAAGACGCCGAACTGCTCGGCAACGCGCGCATCCTGGTGGTCGATGACAGCCAGGTAGCCTTGCAGCAATCGGTGCACACCCTGCGCAACCTCGGCCTGCAATGCCATACGGCCCGCAGCGCCAAGGAAGCCATCGACTGCCTGCTGGACCTGCAAGGCACCGCACAACAGATCAACCTGATCGTCTCGGACATCGAAATGTCGGAGATGGACGGCTACGCCTTCACCCGTACCCTGCGGGAAACTCCGGATTTCGCGCATCTTTATGTACTGCTGCACACCTCGCTGGACAGTGCGATGAACGCCGAGAAAGCACGACTGGCGGGGGCGAACGCGGTGCTGACCAAGTTCTCTTCGCCGGAACTGACCCAGTGCCTGATCACCGCGGCCAAGGCTGTCGCCGAACAGGGTTATTGAGTGTTGACCGAAGAGTTCTGCTGGCTGATGCGGCGCGACCTCTCTGTCGTCGTGCCGTCCCCCGATTGGCCAGCCGGCCTGCAATTGACCGAGTACCGCCCCGAACTGGCCGCCGCCGTGCATCGGCTGATGGAGCTCGGTTATCTCGACGGCGCTGGGCGTGTAGCCGCGCTGGACATGTGGCAACGGCAGTTCGAAACCGATCCGGAATATGACCCGGCCCTGTGCTTCATTGCCCAGGATGCCGAAGGTGTGGTGGGTGTGTGTCAGTGCTGGACCAGTGCCTACATCAAGAACCTGGTGGTGCATCCGCGGTTTCAGGGCCGTGGATTGGGGCGTGCCTTGCTGTTGCAAGCGTTCAAGGTATTCCAGCAGCGGCGTGAAGGCTTCGTGGACCTGAAGGTTCTGGAAGACAACCTTCGGGCGCGGCGCTTGTATGAAAGCGTCGGGATGCGCGCAGTCCGCCGGGAGCCGGTTCCTCTCTGACATGCCGCCTTCGCTGGCAAGCCAGCTCCTACAGTGACCGGGCCGATCACAAAACATGTGTAGGGCGCGATTCCTGTAGGAGCGGGCTTGCTCCGGCCGGCGAGGCCAACTGAGTGGCGCATAATTTGCTTCGATAGCGGCTTTTGTGGCGGCATTCTGTCGCCGTTTCATGCCCTGTAATGCGAATGAACACTCAATGAATACAAGGTTTTCCTGCGTAGGCTGCGGCAAATGCTGCAACGGCCACCATGTGCCCCTGACCCTGAGCGAAGCCCGGATGTGGGCAGCCGACGGTGCTCAGGTGATCGTACTGGTGGAAGCGTTTCTGGACAACGGCCTGGGCCTGCCAGTGCAACAACGGGAGCACACCGTACGCCGTTCGGCGGCGGTGCGCAGCGGCGAATCCGACGCGTACGTGGCCATCACCTTCGCCGCCTACAATGTCGGCCCCTGCCGGAATCTTGACGAAGACAACCGCTGCCGCATCTACGAACGCCGGCCGTTGGTGTGTCGCATCTATCCGATGGAAATCAATCCGCACATTCCCCTGAACCCCACCGCCAAGGAGTGCCCGCCAGAGTCCTGGGAAACAGGGCCAGAGCTGATTGTCGGTGGCAAACTGGTCGACCGGGAGTTATCGGAATTGATCCAGCGTTCCCGTCAGGCGGATCGCGACGAAATTCAGACCAAGGATGCGATTTGCGCACAGCTGGGCATCCGCACGACGGCCCTGAAGGGCGACGGGTTTACCGCATATCTTCCGGATATGGCGGAGTTCGCCAGAATCATCGACGAACTGACCGGGCAAATGTTGCCGGAGTGGGGCAGCGAGTGGCTGTTTCATGTGTCGGGGGACGATATCGCCGGGCAGATTGTTGCGGCCGGGGCGAAAGTGGCGGCGGATGCGCCGACGAACTTTGCGTTCATTTCGTTGCGCACGGCTTGAGAGGTCAGGTGCGCAGCTTTGCGAGCTGCGCACGCGCCTTCAGACAGGTAAAGATTTAAAGCGTCGTGACCGCCAGACACTCCACTTCCACCCCTGCGTCCAGTACAAGCTTGCCAGCAAATGTCGTACGAGCGGGTAACCGATCCGCCGGAAAGTAGCTGCGATAAACAGCATTCATGGCAGCAAAGTCCTTCATGTCGGAAAGAATAACCGTGCATTTGGCCACCTGCGCCAGAGACGACCCATGATGCTGCAGTGCTTTGCGCAGATTGGCCATGGCCTGTTCCATTTGCGGCCCTATACCACCTTTCACCAACTCCCCTGCCTCCGTCATTCCGATTACGCCAGAGAGGTAAAGTGTCTGACCAACCTGAACCGCATTGGAAAATGGCATGCCTTCTTCGTTTGGAAAGTACCGAGGAAACTCGAGAGCCAGCGTCGGCAAGTAGCGCTGGGTTATTGCTTGCAGCTGACCATTTTGTTTCAACCGCTCAAGAGCAGCATTCAGGTTATTGCGCAGCAGGGTGTCGTTTTTGCGAACCGCCATGGCCACGCCGCTGCCCAGCATGGGATCGCTAATCGCCGGGCCGGCGAAGTCAAAACCTTGCCCCTGCGGTTTACTCAATAGCGCGTAGGTAATTTCGATCGAGTCTTGCAAAGTCGCATCCAGCTCTCCCGCCAGCAGGCTGGCGATCAATCGATCATTGAGGTTGAAGCTGCGTACTGTTACCCCCGCCTGCGCCCAACGCGCCTTGGCGAACGCCTCGCGACTGGTACCGGCCAGCACGCCGACACGCTTGCCCCGGAGCGATTGAGCATCGGGTTGCAGATTCGCCTCCTTGGGAGCCACCAGCCTGCTGCTCAGGGGATGCAGGTTTTCGGTGAAATCGACACGCTCGCGACGCAACGATGTGGCTGTCATCGGCATGATTGCGTCGAAACGACCGCCTTCGAGCGCATCGATGTTGGTGGCGTAATCCTGGTCAACCCAGACACAGCGGGACTTGAGTTCGGCACACAGCGCATTGCCCAACTCGATATTGAGCCCTTCCAGTTCGCCATTCGCGTTACGGAATTCAAACGGCGGTACAAGCGGCTCGACACCGAAACGGATCTGTGGATCGACGACAGCTGTAGTACAACCCGCGGCCAGAGCCACTATCAGGGGTGCAGAAAAAAACTTAAGCAGACGCATGAGAAAACCTTCATCAAGATTCATGGAAATGAATCCTCGACGAATGGCCTTCGAGATTCCCAGAGGGCGAATCGCCAACCGGTGTAGGAACGCTCTGACTTACAGCAAGGAATACGGGCGACCTGAAAATGCCTGAACCTTAACGCTTACCCATCGATCGACGAGTTCCCGGCGGCGCCATGCCCGGTGTCTTGGTGTGGCCGTTCTTGGCGCCGTTCTTGTACCACGGCTGGTTGGAGCCCTTGGCGGCCGCCAGTTCGCCCGGTTTGAACGGGAACTTGAAGGCCGGGATTTCGGCTTTGGTTTCGCTGTCGGCGCTGGAGTCGACGCTGTCTGGCAGCTCTGCCTGCACGTCGCTCAGGGCGTCGGCGACCGGCGGTTGTTTCGGGGAAGTCATGAAAGCTCCGGGTGGTGCATGAAGTGTCGGGCCCGGTGAACGAGCCGCATGCCACAGTATAAGAAGTGCGGCAGTATAACTGGATGGAGCACCGCAAGCTGCAAGCTTGCATTGACCGCCTGACGACTCGCACAAATCCCGCGAAGAATGTTAGCGTGCTCATCATTCTTCACCGCCCGACGAGCCCGCCTCCCATGAAAAAGACTGTCCTGGCCTTCAGCCGCGTCACCCCGGAAATGGTCGAACGCCTGCAACAAGACTTCGATGTCATCGTGCCGAATCCGAAAAACGGCGACATCAACGCCCAATTCAACGAAGCCCTGCCCCACGCCCACGGCCTGATCGGCGTGGGTCGCAAACTCGGCCGCGCCCAGTTGGAAAACGCCGCCAGGCTGGAAGTGGTGTCCAGCGTCTCGGTGGGCTACGACAACTATGACCTGGCCTACTTCAACGAACGCGGGATCATGCTGACCAACACGCCGGATGTGCTCACCGAAAGCACCGCCGACCTGGCGTTTGCTCTGTTGATGAGCAGCGCGCGTCGCGTCGCCGAACTGGATGCCTGGACCAAGGCCGGGCAATGGCAGGCCACTGTCGGTGCGCAGCTGTTCGGTTGTGATGTGCATGGCAAGACGCTGGGCATCGTCGGCATGGGCAACATCGGTGCCGCCATCGCCCGGCGTGGCCGCCTGGGGTTCAACATGCCGGTCATCTACAGCGGTAACAGCCGCAAGACCGAACTGGAACAGGAACTCGACGCGCAGTACCGCAGCCTCGATCAATTGCTGGCCGAAGCTGATTTCGTCTGCCTGGTGGTGCCGCTCAGCGAGAAAACCAAACACTTGATCAGCCATCGTGAACTGGCACTGATGAAGCCAAGTGCCATTCTGGTGAACATTTCCCGTGGTCCGGTGGTGGATGAACCGGCGCTGATCGAAGCGCTGCAAAACAACCGCATTAGGGGTGCAGGGCTGGACGTGTACGAAAAAGAACCACTGGCCGAGTCGCCACTGTTCCAGCTGAAAAATGCCGTGACCTTGCCGCACATCGGCTCGGCCACCCATGAGACCCGCGATGCCATGGCCAACCGTGCCCTGGCCAACTTGCGCAGTGCCCTGCTGGGCGAGCGACCGCAGGACCTGGTCAACCCGCAAGTCTGGAAGGGTTAACGCAAATCGGGCAGACGTTACAAGCGCCTGCCCGTTTGAAAAAAAGTCACTTTCAAGTTATTAAACAACTCTCTGAATACACACCCTGCAATTCAGTCAGCAGCCGAACAACAAAACCACGAGATAGACTCTCCTTGTTTACCCTGGCACTACGGGATCAGCAACGGAGATCACCCATTTGAACTCACTCACAACAAATCAAGTCATTCGACTCAGCAAAGCCAAACTGATGTTATTTACTAGCCTCTTTGGATTGCTGATGCTATACAACAATTTCACGGATTACTCGACCAACTATGAATACATCAGCCATATCCTGAGCATGGACACTACCAATGATCAAAGCAAATACAGACACAGGGCTATTACTTCCGCCATACTTCACCACCGCATTTACTGGCTGATCATTACACTTGAGGTGGTCTACACCCTATGTTGCCTGCTCGGAACCTATTGCCTTTACAAAAACATCAACGCCAGCCCCGAACAATTTCACGAAGCTAAAAAACCTGCAATCATCGGATTATTGATTGCCCTTTTTCTTTATTACGTCGGTTTTCAAACAGTCGGTACCGAATGGTTCAATATGGATGAGTCGAAAACCTGGAACTACAATTACAGGGCTGGACACATTGTTGATTTCATCTTTCCGTTACTGATATACATCGCGATAAAAATCGAGCACTGAGTCACTCAGCACTCGACGCCCCCCTCAAGCCAGCTTGCCGTTGCCCAGCACTTGCGGCGTTTTGGGTTTGCGAAACACCAGTACGTTCCCCGACATCACCAACACCAGCCCCAACAGCGCCGGCACCGTCCATTGATAGCCCTCGGCGAACGCTGACACGTTGAGCGCCACCACCGGAAACAGCACCGTGCAGTACGCCGCCCGCTCAGGCCCCATGCGGCCGACCAGCGTCAGGTAGGCGGTGAAACCGATCACCGATCCCGGAATCACCAGGTACAGCAGTGACCCGATGTAACGCGTGCTCATTTCCATGTCGAAGGGAATGCCCTTGACCAGACACCACACCGAGAGCATCGCCGCCCCGTAAGCCATGCCCCAGGCATTGGTGGTCAGCGGTTTGAGCCCGGCCTTCTGTTGCAGGCTCGAGAGCATGTTGCCCGCCGAGAAACACAAGGTGCCGCACAGGGCCAGACCGAGACCGAGCAGGGTTTCCGGGCTGGCGGTATGCCCGGCCAATTCAGGCCAGAACAACAGGCCCAGCCCAAGCAGGCCCAGCGCGCCACCCATCAGCACATTGCGGGCGATTTTCTGACCGAAGAACACCCGCGCGTTGAGGGCATTCCACAGGGTGGCGGTGGAAAACACCACAGCCACCAGACCGCTGGGGATCCACTGGCTCGCAGTGAGAAAGCACATGAAGTTGACGCAGAACAGGCACAAGCCCTGAGCCAGGCAAATCAAATGCCCGCGACGGTTCATCACTTGCAGGCGTCGGCTGAGCAGCAAGATCACGAACAGCACCAGCGCGGCGAGGCCGAAGCGATAGACGATCGACACAGGAATGGCCACCACACCCAGTTGCCATTTCAAGGCAATCCAGGTGGTGCCCCAGATCAGCACGGTCAACAGGTACAAAGAAAGGTTCATGGCAAAGGCTCCTCGATAGGCGCCCAGTGTCCGGCGCCACGCCTGGGCGCACTTGCATAAACTTGCGCTTTTGTCTGGCGACAGGCTGGCAGGCACGCGTCTACGGAGTAGGATGCAGGGCGTTGGATGCAGGTGTTAGAGAGCAACGATCATGGCTGTACTGGATACCCTACAAGTCTTTCAAGCCCTCAACCGCTCGCCGAATGCTCGCCTCGAGCACAGCGCCGAGCTCGGGGACGGCTTGTCTGCAGCTTTGTGGAGCAATCACCACGACGCCCAGGAATACGAAGCACCCAGCCACCATACGCTGTCCTGTTACATTGCTGGCGGCACCGGTACCTTCCGCCGCGATCAGCCCGCAACCAAGGGCGGCCCGGACAAACTGTGCATCCTGCCGGCCGGTCACCAGTCAGGCTGGGTGATCAACGGCGACATTCGTCTGGCGCACCTGTATTTCAGCCCCGAACAATTTGCCCTCGGCTGTGTCACCCTGCTCGATCGCGAGCCACGGGAAATGCAACTGCGCGAGCAGACCTTTCTCGATGATCCGCAGCAGGCGCTGCGCTTTCGACAGTTGATCACCCTGAACTGGGACGAGCCGGGCGAGCGCCTGCTCACCAGCAGCCTGGCTCACGAACTGCTCAGCCATGCCCTGCTCAGCCAGGTCAATGCCCGGCAAGGCCTGCGCCTTAAAGGTGGGTTGGCCGCGCATCAGCGCCGACATCTGGTGGAGTACATCGACAGCCATCTGGACGAGGCCATCAGTCTCGGCCAGTTGGCGGCGTTGTGCGCGTTGTCGGAATACCACTTCGCGCGGATGTTCCGCGAAAGCTTCGGCTTGCCACCCCACCAGTATGTGCTGGCACGACGCCTGAACCGGGCGCAGGAGTTGCTGCGCACGACCTTGCAGCCACTGGGGGAGATTGCGCTGGCCTGCGGATTTTCCAGTGCCAGCCATTTCACCAACCGGTTTCGCCAGGCCCTCGGTGGAACGCCCGGCGAATATCGCCAGGCGTTTTTGCGCTAGGCGCGGGATTTTCGGCGTCCTTCAGGCCGCCATCGCGAGCAGGCTCGCTCCCACAGGGAGAAACAGTCGTCAGAACTCCAAGGTGCTCGACAACGTCACCTGCCGCGAGTCACCCATCGACACAAAGAACCGACTCGCCGCCGAGGTGTAGTAAGTACGGTCAAACAGGTTCTTCACGTTGAGCTGGAACTTGACCTTCTGCCCTTCGACCTTTGTGTCGTAGGTGGCGAACGCATCGGCCACGGTGTAGCTCGGCAGGTCGAAATCGTTCACCGCATTGCCCGCGCGCTCCCCCACATAACGCGCCCCGGCGCCGACCCGCAGTTGGTCGCCGCCGACGATGGTGCCGAAGTCATAGACGGCCGACAGCGAGCCGCTGTTCTTTGCCACGTTTTGCAGTTGATTGCCCTTGTAAACAGGGTCTTCGGTGACTTCGGCATCGGTGTAGGCGTAGCTGCCGATCATGCTCCAGCGATCCGTCAGCTGACCGCTCAAGTCCACTTCCAGGCCACGGGAACGCACTTCGCCGGCGGCACTGTAAATCGTGGTCGGGCCTTCGGCGTTGGCCACCAGCACGTTGCGTTTCTTGATGTCGAACAGCGCGATGTTGCCAGTGACGCGGCCCGGCAGATCGAGCTTGGCACCCAGCTCCCAGGACTTGGCTTCTTCCGGCGCGATGCCGCCGTCAAGCACGGTGCTGCTGCCGCTCAACGGCGCGATGGTCGAGTTGGGTTTGAACGACTCGGTGTAGCTGCCATAAAACGACAAGGCATCGGTGTATTTGTATACCAGGCCCGCGCGCGGCACCCATTTCTGCCCGTTACTGTCGGTGTTGGCGTGGAACGGTACGCCTTTGCCGGCGTATTGGTCGTACGCCTGGAAGCGCGCGCCGGCCACCAGAATCCATTGGTCGTTGAGGTGGATGGAATCCTGCAGGAACACCGAATCGCTACGCAGTTCATCGGTCTGCGCGCTGTCGGCCGCACTGACAGTGGTGCCCGGCACTTCCTGGCCATAGATCGGGTTCACGTAGCTGAACTGGGTGCGGCTTTTCTGGCGGATCAGGTCTTCGCGGAAAATCTTGCGGTACTCGTCATCGACGCCGAACAGCAGGTCATGCTGCATGCCGAACACATCCACGTTGCCTTCGAGGCTGGCGGTGGTGAAGCGGTCGGTGCTGATCGCATTCCGGGTGCCGTCCATGCTGCGGGTCAGGGTGCCCTTATTGGTGTCGATTGCAGTCACGCGCACCTGGCTGGCGTCGTAGGTTTCGCGGTTCCAGCTGTAGCCGAAATGGGCCTTCCAGTTGTCGTTGAGCTCGTGATCGGCCTCGAAGTGATAGAGGTCCGAACGCCCTTCCATGTTGTTGAACGGCTCGTCGAGACGCTCGTTGCGCGAGATGTCCAGCGGATGGTTGGTCCGTGGATCGATCAGCGTGCCTCGGTCAAACGGCGTGAGGAATTCGCGGTGCTCATAGGAGAACAGCAACTTGGTGCTTTCACCGTACCAGGCCAGCGACGGCGCGATCAGGCTCTCACGATGTACACCGAAGTTGCGCCAGTAATCTTCGTCTTCGTAGTCGAGCACCATGCGGTACGCCAGCCCGGAGTCGCCCAGGGCACCGGTGCTGTCGAGACCGCCGCCGCTGCCATTCTTGCCGTCGCCATAGCTCGAGCCGCGCACGGTCAAGGCGTTGTACTGCTCAAGCTCGGGCTTCTTGCTGACCATGTTGACCACGCCGCCCGGATCCTGGATGCCGTAGAGCAACGAGGCCGGGCCCTTGAGTACTTCGACCCGGTCGACGCTGGCGTTGAGACCACGACCCTGCACGATCGGCATGCCGTCTCGCATGATCGAGCCGTTACGGTTGTCGCCAAAGCCGCGGACCATCACCGAGTCCTGGGTGCTGCCAAGGGTGTTGGCCTGGGTGATGCCACTGACATTGGCCAGGGCGTCATCGAGATTGCGCGGAGCCTGGTCGCGAATGACCTGGGCCGGGACGACGTTGATGGTCTGCGGGATTTCCTGAATCGGGGCCGAGGAGCGCATCACTGAAGAAGTCGGTGGCGGCTGGTAGCTCATGGATTCATCCATCGACGAGGTGATGGTGGTCGCGCCGAGATTCAATGCGCCTTCAGTCGGCCGTGGTTCCAGTGCAATGGTGTGGCCGTCGGTGCGACGGAAGGTCAAGCCCGAACCAGTGAGCAGTCGTTGCAGGGCCTGTTCGGCGCTCATCTGGCCATTGATGGCCGGCGCATTGAGGCCGTACGGCGCCTCATCGGTGTAGACCACGCTGATACCGGTCACCCGGCTGAAATCACTCAGGGCCTGGGGCAGCGGTTTGGCGGCCAGCGCGAAATTGAATTGCGCCCGCGACTGGCTGCTGCCCGCCTCTGCGGCCAGTGCCACGCTCAGCGGCAACAAGGCCAATGCCGAAAAGCTCAACGCAGACACACCCAACCATTGTTTGACCGAACCCGATTTTGCCCTGGACTTCATGACTCATGACCTGTGTAGAACCGCAACGGATGCGAATGAATCGCAGTTTCAGTCACTACACGAATGGCAATCGGGTTTACCTCATCACAATTTGAAAATATTTTTACTTGAGTGATTGGGTGTCTGATCTGCCGCCATCGCGAGCAAGCTCGCTCCCACAGGGTTATGTGTTGCCCCAATATTGTGACCGACTCAATACCTGTGGGAGCGAGCTTGCTCGCGATGGGGCCGATCGATTCAACGCAAAATAATCAGATGCCCCAACACCTGATGCTGCTCAAACCCCAACACACCTTGCAGTGAACTCAACACCGCCTGCGGGTTCCTGCTCGGAAAGCTACCACTGACCCGGCGTGCCGCCAGTTCATCATTGAGCAACACGATCCGTCCGGGGTAATAGCGCGCCAAATCCTGCACCACATCGGCCAACGTCGCCTTGTAGTAATTGAGCCAGCCCTGGCGCCATGCCAACTGCGCTTCGCTGTCCACCGCGTGGAGTTTTTCCGCCGAGCCTTCGCCGTAGGCCACTTGCTGGCCAGCGGTAAGAATTTGCTGTTCGGCGTTCTGCTCCGCCGTCACGCCAACCCGCCCTGACAGCACCGTGACCTGCGCACCGTGGGGCTGCAAACGGACTTCGAACTGCGTGCCCAAGACCCGCGTCTGGCCTTTCTCGGCGTCCACCACAAACGGCTCGCCGGTGTGGGTGACACTGAAAAAACCGGCGCCGCGACGCAGTTGTACATGTCGCTCACCGCGACTGAAATCCACGGCGATGGCGCTGTCGGCATCCAGAGTCACCTGTGACTGATCGGCCAGGGTAACTGTGCGAATTTCCCCCGGTGCCGAGACGTAATCCGCCCCCAGGTCATCAATCCAGCGCATCGGCTGCCAGCCTGTGCCGAGACTGATCATCAACAGCAGGCACGCGGCCATCGCCAGCGCACCCGACCAACGTCCGACCGTGCTGCGCCGCGAGCGTTTGATGGCATTGAGATAGCCTTGCATGGCAAAAGCGTCTTCATCGGCCAGCGTGCGCGCCGGCCCTTCGCTCAACTCCCACAAGACCTGCGCCTGGGCATACGCCTGCGCATGAGCAGTATCGGCTCGCAACCATTGGCTGAACGCCGCCTGATCACCACTGCCAGGCTGGTCATGCAACAGGCTCAGCCAGGCCAGCGCGGCCTGCTCCTGAGCGGGCGTCGGGGTGACGCGTTCGAAGTGGTTCACGGTGCTTTCCCTGGCGTTCGTATTTCAGGCTCCCGAAGGCTGGCCTTGCAGGCTTCGAGGGCGCGCATCATATGTTTTTCCACGGCACTTTGGGACAAACCCATGGCCTTGGCGATCTCGGCGTATTTACGGCCGTGAATGCGATTGAGCAAAAAGATCTGCCGCGTGCGCTGCGGTAATGCGCGCAACGCCGCTTCGACGTGGCGCAAATCGTTGCCCGCCTCCAGCGCCGCTTGCGGTCCGCAGCCGTGGCTGTCCGGTGGTTCCACCATCAAGCCTTCACTGGCCCGGACCCGCGTGCCTTCACTGCGCAAATGGTCGATGGCGATATTGCCGGCGCAGCGCAGCAGATACGTGCCGAGCTCCTCGACCTGCACCAGCGGCCGCCGCCAGAAACGCAGGAACAAGTCCTGCACCAGGTCAGCCGCCGTCGCCCGGCAACCGACGCGCCGACTCACCAGTGCCTCCATTTGTGAACGCTGGGAGAGAAACACCTGGAGAAACTGCGCACGGTCGCCACGCTGTTCGTCGCGTTCGATATCGTGGGGGTCTGGGGGCAGAGTGATCATCGTTCATGTTCCGACCTGAAAACCGGGGAGGCCACGACAGCGTCAGGGGGCCGGCAAGGTTGCAATATTAATGATAAATATTCTCATATGCAAAAGGATCGGGTGCAGCCCTCTATTACGCCCATTGGCTGCACCGCAAACTCGGCCGTCCCGATAGCCCAGTCCAATGGCCATGGAATCCAAAAGCCACCCAAACGAAAACGGGCCTGCAATGCAGGCCCGTTCTAATGGGTAGGTAAAAAGTGAATCAGGTGTCAGCCGTTAAGCGCCGCCTGTTCGTTTTCCAGAAACTCTTCTTCCAGCAGCTGGTCGGCATGGGCGCCACTCTCGATGGGCACCACATTGGCTCGTTTGCCGCGTAATTTGCCGAACATATGCTCCAGCGCATGTTCAAGTTTGGTAGCTGCTCCGTCGATCGCCTGCTCCATGGTGGAGGCTTTATGGGTGACGGAAACCGGTTGATGGCCTTTTGGCCGCGCCTCCAGTTGGCAGCGCATGTCATGGGGACCCGGCTTGTCGCCGTTCTCGTCCCGCAGGTGAACCTCGACGCGTGTCAGGTCCTCTTCGTAGCGTTCGAGCGTGCTCTCAATGGTCGTACGTACCCACTCCTCCAGTCGTTTACTGCCTTGAATATGGTTATCGCTATTGACTTGGATTTGCATAGTTCATCCCTTATTTCAGCTAGCTCGCGAGAGGCCGGTCAGCTAAGCCCTTGGGCGTCATCACCGTGACCTCTTGCTTACACAATCGGTCTGTACGCTGAACAATTCAACCCCCTAAAAAAGATAAATTTTCAATCGCAAAAAAAGCCGGACAACCGGTAAAAGCGCTGTTAAGGTCGGGAGTTGGGTCGCCCTGCTCTTACGTAATAATTGCTCACATTTGCCGCTCCCCCAACGGGTGCAAACTGCGAAAAGCGCCCGCCTCCTCCACCAACCAATCGTGCACCGCGCGCACACCCGGATGGCTCAATGCCCCTGGTGCGTAAAGCAGCATGTAGCGCTTGTGATTGGGCACCGCCAGGCCGAACGGCACGATCAACGCCCCACGCTCCAGCTCATCGTTGAGCAGTGTCCGTCGGGCAATCGCCACCCCCATCCCGGCGATGGCCGCTTCGATCGTCAGGTGATTGCGATTGAACGTATGCCCGCGTCGCACATCCGCCCCCTCGAAACCGATGGCGTTGAGGTAAAACTCCCATTCCGCGTACTCATAGCTGCCGCGCCAGGCGGTGATGTCGTGCAGCAAGGGAAAGTGCATCAGGTCTGCCGGACCGTGCAGCGGCGGACGACCGCGCAACAGGCTCGGTGCACACACAGGAAAAATCTGCTCATCGAGCAAGGCTGTGGATAACAGGCCCGGGTAGCTGCCGTCGTTCAGGTCGATCGCCAGGTCGAAGTCGCCTTCATGCAACGGCACGCTGCTGTCCTCGGCCACCAGGCGCAACTGAATATCCGGAAAACGCTGCTGCAAACGCGGCAGACGCGGCGTCAGCCATTTGCTCAGGAACGACGGAATCGAACGTACCCGCAGAATCCCGCTGATCATGCCCGCATCCAGTCGCCGCAATTCCGCGTCGATGCTGCCAAATGCCTCGTTGACGGTAATGGCCAGACGCTGGCCCTCAGCGCTCAACTCCACTCCGCGGGCGCGGCGGTGAAACAGACGAAAACCCAGGCGTTCTTCCAGCTGACGGATCTGCTGGCTGACCGCCCCCGGTGTGATGTGCAGCTCTTCGGCGCAGCGGGTGAACGACAAGTGCCGCGCGGCACAGGCAAACACGTTCAACCAGACATATGTCTGGGCGTGTAATTGACGGCTCATCGTTTAGTCCTGCTAAAGGATGTCTTAGGAATTTTCGTTGGTCACGCAGGATCGTGACAGGCAGTATCGCCCAAATAGCGCTTGTCCTACAGAAATGGCAGCGATTACCCTTCCATTGCATGTAAAGGCTTTAGCATGGCTATCAGTGTTTTCGATCTATTCAAAGTCGGCATCGGCCCGTCCAGCTCCCATACCGTCGGTCCGATGCGCGCTGCCGCAACCTTTGCCCAAGCGCTGGTCGATCACGGTTTTCTGGCTGACGTGCGACGCGTGGAAATTCGCCTCTATGGTTCTCTGTCAGCGACCGGCGTCGGCCACGCAACGGACCGCGCCTGCGTCATGGGCCTGATGGGCGAATGGCCCGACCGCATCGACCCCACCACCATCGACAGCCGCATTCACACCCTGCGCGAAACCGGCAAATTGTGCCTGGCAGGCGTTGCGGACATTGCCTTCGACTGGCAACACGATCTCCTGCTGCTAAACGAGAGCCTGCCCTACCACCCCAACGCCATGTCCCTGACAGCTTTCGGTGAAACCGGCGAATTGTTCGAGCAGACCTATTACTCGGTGGGCGGCGGTTTCATCATCGAAGCGGCCGAAGCCGAATCCGGGGTCGCACTGGCCGGCGATGTGGTGCTGCCTTACGATTTCTCCAGCGCCGCCGAACTGCTCAAACTCTGCAACCAGCACGGCCTGCGGGTGAGCGAACTGATGATGGCCAACGAACGGGCATGGCGTGGTGATGCCGAGATTCGCCAGGGCCTGTTGCATATCTGGTCGGTGATGCGCGAATGCGTCGAGCAGGGCTTGCGTCACGAAGGCATCTTGCCCGGCGGTCTGAATGTTCCACGTCGAGCGGCGAAACTGCATCGCAGCCTGCAGGAAATCGGCAAGCCGAATGTCATTACGTCCACTTTGTCGGCAATGGAATGGGTCAACCTGTATGCCCTTGCCGTGAACGAAGAAAACGCAGCCGGCGGGCGCATGGTCACGGCACCGACCAACGGCGCGGCGGGGATCATTCCCGCGGTGCTGCACTACTACATGAAATTCAATGCCGATGCGTCTGACGATGACGTGGTCGCGTTCTTCCTGGGCGCAGCGGCCGTCGGCATCCTGTGCAAGAAAAACGCTTCGATCTCCGGGGCCGAAGTCGGCTGCCAGGGTGAAGTCGGCTCCGCCTGCGCCATGGCCGCCGCCGGCCTGGCAGAGGTGCTTGGCGCCACCCCGGAGCAGCTGGAAAACGCCGCCGAAATCGGCCTGGAACACAACCTCGGCCTCACCTGCGACCCGGTTGGCGGACTGGTACAAGTGCCGTGCATCGAGCGCAATGCGATCGCCGCAGTGAAAGCCATCAACGCCACGCAAATGGCCCTGCGTGGCGACGGCCAGCACTTCATTTCCCTGGACCGGGTGATTCGCACCATGCGTGACACCGGCGCCGACATGCACGACAAGTACAAAGAGACGTCACGGGGCGGACTGGCGGTGAACTGGGTGGAATGTTGACCGTTTTGGTTGCACACCGAGGTTTATTGCCCTGAAACGTGCAGAAAACGCGGCCCCTGTAGGAGCGAGCTTGCTCGCGAAAAACCCTCAGGCGCCGCAAACCATCTGGTTTGACGCGTTATCGTTCACGACCATCGCGAGCAGGCTCGCTCCTACAGAACGTTTTTTTGTCCGACAATTTTGTCGGCATGCCCCTTGCTACATCCTGGTTGGAACAATGATGGCGAGATGGCCGGTGGTCAGGCATTGCGAACCAACCCGATCACGGCCGGTCAACAACTGCACGTTCAATCAGGCGGTGACGCATCATGGACAACCCTTTCCAGCTCATTACCGATGCCTTTGCAGCGGATTACCAGATCAACCTGAGCATTCAGGGCCTGGATGGCAGCATCATGCTGACCCTGTCCAACAGTGGACGCGTAGTCGCAAAGCGCATGATCAGTGCCGAACAACGCAATGACCCCGAGCGCCTGAAACGACTGGTGCAAAGCATTCAGTTCGGCATTGCCATCGAGCAGGGCCACAGTGCCGTGGCCATCCTCGAATCCATGACCGATGGCGGCATGCACAGCCTGCCGCCACCAGCCAAAGGCCGGCCCCGACCCGCCATGGAGCTTTAAAGCTCGCCCTTTTCTACTTCGGAATGCTCACTGGAGCCCGCACCTGTCTTGCGGTGCGGGTTCTCAATCTTCACCGAAGGAAATTGCGACGAAGCATAACGCACCACCAGAATCGCAAACGCCAGCAGCAGAATCCCGCCGCACAGGTAGATGATCCCAAGGTCCGGCGGGTTGTGGTGCGAAACGTTGGAAATCAGCAGCCGCGTCAGCGCGGTGATCGCCACGTAGATCAGGAAGCGCACCGGCATGTGATTGGTCTTGAAGTAAATCCCGACCATCGCTCCCAGTTCCAGATAGATGAACAGCAGCAAGATGTCATCGATCTTGATGTGCCCCTCTTCGATCATCCCGAGGAATTCCATCACCGCCGCCCACGCGGTCACCGCACCAATGGCGAACAGCGCCAGGTAGTGGAAGGTTTCGACGAACAGATTGCCCAGGGACTCGGCCAGTCCATGCACGTTCTGCCGCAGTTTTTCGGCCCAGTTGATTTTCACGATGATGCTTCCTTAGGTCGGCTCGACCGGATGATGCGGGTTGGACGTGACGGTTTTTCTGCATGCAGAAAAAAGGCCAGCCCATGATGGCGAGCCGCTCTGGATCGCGCGCCGTGGCGTTTGGTCGCACCCGTACAGCGCCTCACCTGACAAATCTCGAATCCGGTCTACATTGAAAAGCCACTATCCAAAAGACAGGGTTTCGCTTATCCTTTGGCTGTATATAAATACAGTAGTCGAAATCGACAACCAATGTGAAGGCATGTGAGGTGGTGAATGGCCGTCGAAGTGGTATACCGCAGCAGCCGAGATCTGGAGCGTTTGTTCATGGATAAAGCCGAAGCTGACCGTCATGACAAAATGCTCGAACTGGCCGAATTGCTGGCTGAAGTGTTGCAAAAAGCCGTTCCGTCCCTGACCGAGCAGCAAGTGGAAGAAGCCGGGATCTACATGGCGAAGAATCGCGACGTGTTCGCCAAGGCGTTCAAGAGCCAGCCGGACGCTCTGTCCGAATTGCTCAGCGCACCGGTTGAAGTCGCAGAACCTGTCGCAGCGCTCGAGGTCGTTGAAGCCGCTGAGCCGATCGCCCCGGCCAAGCCTGCCAAGGCCCCCAAAGCCGCCAAGTAAGCAACGCGCAAATTGAACAGGCCCTGAGTCGAATGGCTCAGGGCCTTTTTCATGCCTGTGGAAAACTCATGCCTGACTCACCGGTACAACACTTTCTCCGCCAGTTCGTCCGCCACCCGGGCCGGTGAGCGTTTTTCCGCTTGGGCGTGGGCGAACACTTCAGTCAGGCGCGAACTGATTTTCGACAGGTGCGCGGTGATGGTTCCCAGTTCTTCGCCCCGATGTTTGAGCGAAACATAGATCAAACCGCCGGCATTGATCACGTAGTCCGGCGCATACAGGATGCCCCGCCGTTCCAACTGATCGGCGACGTCCAGATGGGTCAGTTGGTTGTTCGCCGAACCGGCCACTGCCGAGCAGCGCAGTTGCGTCACGCTGTGGCTGTTCAGCACTCCGCCCAAACCGCACGGCGCAAGAATATCGCAAGGCGTGCTGAGCAGTGCGTCGTTGGCGATGGGGTGAGCCCCGAGTTGCTCCATCGCCAGTTGCACCTTGCCGTGATCGATATCGCTGACCAGCAGTTCGGCCCCGGCGGCGTGCAACTGTTCTGCCAGGGCATAACCGACGTTGCCCAGGCCTTGAATGGCGACGCGCAGGCCTTCGAGGTTATCGCTGCCCAGTCGCGCCATTGCAGTGGCGCGAATACCGGTGAATACACCCATCGCCGCGTGCGGCGCGGGGTCGCCCGCCGAGGTGGTGCTGGTGACGTGTTGGGTCTGTTGGGCAATGCAATCCATGTCCGCCACTGAGGTGCCACTGTCGATGGCCGTGATGTAGCGCCCGTCGAGCTGATTGATACAGCGCCCGAAGGCTTCGAACAGCGCGGCGCGGTTGGCCACGTGAACGGGGCGGATGATCACCGCCACACCGCCGCCCTGAGCCAGGCCGGCCAGTGCCGCCTTGTAACTCATGCCTTGGGCAAGGCGCACCGCATCCTCGACCGCAGACTCGTCGCTGGGATAGGCAAGGTAACGACAGCCGCCCAGGGCAGGCCCCAAGCGGCTGTTATGAATGGCAATGACCGCCTTCAACCCGGTGACCGAGTCAACGCTCAGATGCAGCGATTCAAGGCGGGTGCTTTGCATGAGAGCGAACATCGTAAGGCTCCCGAATCACTTCTTGTAGTCGCCAGTATAGGCTTGCGCCCAAAAATTGCAGAAGCGCACCGGAATAAGCACGGCCACGATGCAAGCTTTAGGAAATAACCTGCATTCGACCTTGTACGGCACTGGACGAACGCCGGAGAGGGGGCTAAAACGAGGCATTGCCCGGAGATTTTGATGACCCCGCGCCAATCGTTCTTCGCCTGCCTGCAACGTTCACCGCCCGCGCTGTTCGAGGCGGCACTGTGGATTGCGGTCGAGCACGACAGCGAAGTGGAGCCGCAAGCACTGCTGGCCGATTTCCAGGAGTTGCAGCAACGGGTCAGCGGCGGCTTGCCGATGCTGCCGGTCAGTGAACTGGCCCAGCCGCTGCTGCGGCGCCTGAATGACCTTGGCTTCGCCCAGGACGATTTCACGCCGTTGCGCCCGCAAGTGGCACTGCTGAACAAGGTACTGGAACGCCGAAGAGGGCAACCCTTGACGCTGGCGCTGATAGCACTGGAGTTGGCCAGGGGCCTGGAGATTCCCCTGGTCGGGGTCAACTTTCCCGGGCATTTCCTGCTGCGGGTGCCGGGCGCCGATCATTTGCTCGATCCCTGCGGCGGTCGTCGCCTTTATCCCAACGATTGTCGGGAGTTGTTGCACCGCCAGTACGGCCCGAACATCAAGCTCAGCGCCGAGCACCTGGAAACCGCCGAGCCGGTACAGATGCTGCAACGGCTGTCGCGCAACCTGCGCCAGTTGTACCTGTCCCACGACGATTTCATCAATGCCTTGATCGACGCCGAGCGTGTCCTGGAACTGGGCAACGCCAGCGCCGCCGACTATCTGGCCCGGGCCAGCTTGTACCAACGACTGGACTGCCCGAACGCCGAGCGTTTTGATCTGGAGCACGCACTGCTGCTCAGCGACGATCCGATCCAGCGGATTCGCCTGACGGAACGGTTGGGGCATTTGCCGCCGAACGCCATCGTTCATTAAAAGCAAAAGATCCTGCTTCTGACTTAAGGCGTATCTGGCTGATTCGCCGGATGCGCCTTGATGAACGCCGGGTGTGTCGCCGCCAATGCCGCCACTCGCCGGATTCGCGGGTAAGCTTCAAGAGAAACATTGAACCGCTCGGCCGCGTACAGTTGCGGGATCAAGTAGACATCCGCCAACCCGGGTTCGGTGCCGAAACAGTAACCCTCATCACCGATCAACTGCTCCACCGTCGCCAACCCTTGGCCGATCCAGTGGCCGATCCACTCCACCACCTGCGGTTCGTCGTGGCCCGACTGGCGCAGCCGATTGAGCACGCTGACGTTGTGCAGCGGGTGCACATCGCAGCCGATCACTGCCGCCACGCCGCGCTCGTGAGCACGGGCAGCCAGGTCTTTGGACAGCAGGGGCACCTGTGGATAACGCTCCTCCAGGTACTCGATGATCGCGGGAGACTGGATCAGCAATTCGCCTTCATCGGTGCGCAAGGCCGGCACACGGCCCTGCGGGTTGATGCCCAGATAAGGCGGCTGCCGATGCTCGCCACCCTGCGGTGCGATCAGGTTGACTGGCAAGGATTGATAATCCAGACCCTTGAGCGCCAACGCGATACGCACCCGGTACGACGAAGTCGAACGGTAGTAGGTATAGAGTTCCATGCCCTGCTCCTGTCAGCGCGCCGGCAGCACTTTGCCGCGGCATTCGCCGAAGCCAATGGACGCGAACCCGTCGCGGCGGCAACGTCCGCGCAGGATGATTTCGTCGCCGTCCTCGAGGAATTTACGCACCTCGCCCGAGGCCAGTTCGATCGGCTTTTTACCGCCCTCGGTAATTTCCAGCAGGCTGCCGAACTGACCGCTCTGCGGTCCCGACAACGTGCCCGAGCCGAACAAGTCCCCGGCCTGCAATTGGCAACCATTGACGCTGTGGTGCGCGACCATTTGTGCCACGGTCCAGTACATGTGCCCGGTGTTGCTCAGGGTCAGGCGATGGGCTGGCAGGTTCTGCTCGCGCATCGCCTCGGTGAGCAGCAACACTTCCAGTTCGATGTCGAACGCACCAGCGGCCTGATCGCGCTTGTCGAGCAGGTACGGCAGCGGCTGCGGATCGCCCTGCGGACGCGCAGGCTGGGCACGACGGAACGGCTCCAGTGCTTCGGCGGTGACCACCCACGGCGAGATGCTGGTGATGAAGCTTTTCGACAGGAACGGCCCCAGCGGCTGGTATTCCCAGGCCTGGATGTCCCGTGCCGACCAGTCGTTGAGCAGGCAGAAACCGGCGATGTGGTCGGCGGCGTCGCCAATGGCAATCGAGTCGCCCATGTCGTTGCCCTGGCCGATCCAGATGCCCAGCTCCAGTTCGTAGTCCAGGCGCGCGCAAGGGCCAAACGTCGGTTCGCTCTGACCGGCCGGCAACGTCTGGCCTTTCGGGCGGCGGACGTCAGTACCGGATGGGCGAATGGTCGACGCACGACCGTGGTAGCCGATTGGCACGTACTTGTAGTTCGGTAGCAGCGGGTTGTCGGGACGGAACAGTTTGCCGACGTTCTGCGCGTGCTCGATGCCGACGTAGAAATCGGTGTAATCGTTGATTTTCGCCGGCAGGTGCATCTCGCAATCCACCGCCAGCGGCAGCAGTTTTGCGCCCTGGGCTTCGATCTTGCCGTGCAGGGTGCTGCCTTCGGCGAACAGTTCCAGCAAGCGTTCACGCAGGGCCACACGGGCCTCGCGGCCCAGTTCGAAGAACGCATTCAACTGGCCGCAACAAGTAGCCTCGACCGCAGCCTTCGCGGCGCCATCGAACAACCCGACTTCAAGGGCCGCTTGCAGATCAAAGATATGCTCGCCAATGGCCACGCCACTGCGCGGTGCCGAGCCATTGAGGCTGAATACGCCCAGCGGCAGGTTTTGCAGGGGGAAGTCCGCGTGGCCGTTGGCGGACGCAACCCAGCTGCGAGTGATGGAAGTCTGCGTCATGGGTTATCTCCGGGTCGGGTCGAAAGTGGCGGGCAGCGTAGCCCAGCAGGCGTCGTAGGTATTTTGCAGTTGTGGGCAATCGAGGGCGAAACGGCTTGGGCGCAACACTTGGCTGGTTTCGAACATGAACGCCATGGTGTTGTCGATTTTCGCCGGCTTGAGGTCAGCGTTGATCGCTTTGGTGCAAGTCTCACCGTCGGGACCGTGGGCGCTCATGCAGCTGTGCAACGAAGCACCGCCGGGCACAAAACCTTCAGCCTTGGCGTCGTATTCGCCCTGGATCAAACCCATGAATTCGTTCATCAGGTTGCGATGGAACCACGGCGGGCGGAAGGTTTTCTCGGCCACCATCCAGCGCGGCGGGAAGATCACGAAGTCGAGGTTGGCCAGGCCGTGGACGCTGGTTGGCGAGGTCAATACCGTGAAGATCGACGGATCAGGGTGATCGAAACTGACGGTGCCGATGGTGTTGAAACGGCGCAGGTCATATTTGTACGGCACGTTATTACCGTGCCAGGCAACCACGTTGAGCGGCGAATGATCAAGCTCGCACGCCCACAACTGGCCGAGGAATTTCTGCACCAGCGTGGTCGGTTGTTGCAGGTTTTCGTAGGCCGCCACCGGGGTCAGGAAGTCCCGCGGATTGGCCAGGCCATTGCTGCCAATCGGCCCCAGGTCCGGCAGACGCAGCGGCGCGCCATGGTTTTCGGCGACATAACCGCGGGCTTGCGGGTCAAGCAGTTCGATGCGGAATTTAAGGCCGCGTGGCAGTACGGCAATTTCCAGCGGTTCCAGTTCAAGCACGCCGAGTTCGGTGGCAATGCGCAGGCGCCCCAGTTCAGGCACCAGCAACATCTCGCCGTCGGCGTTGAATAACACACGCTCCATGGAACGGTTGGCGCAGTAGTTGTAGATGCTGATCCCGGCCGGTTTTTCCGCGCCCGAGTTGGCCGCCATGCTCACCAGACCGTCGATGAAATCGGTCGGCTCGGCAGGAATCTCCAACGGGTTCCAGCGCAGGCGATTGGGGGTCACGTCACCCAGCGGACCGCCGGCCAGTTGCCGGTCAAGTTTGACGAATGCCGGGTGATTGGCCGACGGCTGGATGCGGTACATCCAGGTGCGCCGCGCCTCGCTGCGCGGCATGGTGAACGCCGTGCCGGAGAACAGTTCGGTGTAGAGGCCGTACGGGGCTTTTTGCGGGGAGTTCTGGCCGACGGGCAGTGCGCCGGGCAACGCTTCGCTGCTGAATTCGTTGCCGAAGCCTGGCAGGTAGGCCAGCGCTGGCGTCGTTGAATCGGGGTTCATGGAGCCTCCTGAACAGGGAGTCGGCAATGCCGGTCACCCTTTGGAAGAGTTACTGGCCAGCCTCGGTTATTTTTATCGTAATTAGATTACGCATAACGTAATTTGATTGGTATTGACCGTCAAGCTATAAAGACGCCCATTCGTTACAGGATCAAACCGCCACCATGGAAAAACCTACCAGCGACAGCAACGGCAAACAGAAAGTCCGCTCGGCTGAGGTTGGCACCGACATCCTCAAGGCTCTGGCCGAGTTGTCGCCCTCCACTTCGCTGTCGCGCCTGGCTGAACACGTGCAGATGCCGGCGAGCAAGGTTCACCGCTATTTGCAGGCCTTGATCGCCAGCGGTTTTGCCGAACAGAACGCCGCCACCAACCATTACGGCCTGGGCCGCGAAGCCTTGCGTGTAGGGTTGGCGGCACTCAACAGTATGGACGTGCTGAAAGTTGCCGCCCTGCCCTTGTCCGAGTTGCGTGACGACTTGAACGAAACCTGTTTTCTGGCGGTATGGGGTAACCAGGGCGCGACCGTGGTGCATATCGAACCGGCGGTGCGTGCGGTGACGGTGGTGACACAACTGGGCTCGGTGTTGCCATTGCTCAGTTCTTCGACGGGACTGGTATTTGGCGCCTACCTGCCCAGGCGTGAAACCGTGGACCTGCGCGATCAGGAGTTGCAGAGCAGCGCCACCCACAGCTTGGCGGATGATCAGGCGTACACGACGATGTGCGAACAGATCCGCCAACGGGGCCTGCATCATGTGCATGGATTGTTGATGCCCGGTGTGGATGCCTTGTCGGCACCGGTATTCAACGCCATGGGCAAGATTGCGGCAGTACTGACCGTGGTCGGGCCCACCTCGCTGTTCCATGCCGATGAAAACGGTCCCGCGGCGCAGCGTTTGCTGTCTGCCACACGAGCAGTGAGTTGGCGCATGGGTTATCAGCCAGACGCATTGACAACCTGAACGCAACGGCGCTGATCAGACGGGCAGGATCAGCCCCAGCTTCTTGCCCATTGCCACGGCTTGCGTCCGACGCTCAACCCCCAATTTGCTGTGGATTCTCCGGGCGTGGGTTTTCACCGTATGCAAGGAGATGAACAGTCGCTCGGCAATTTGCTGATTGGAACTGCCTTGGGCAATGAGACCCAGCACCTCAATCTCCCGGGTACTCAGCGGGCTGACATCGGCGAGCATGGCCGTCACCGACTCTTCCCCGCGCAAACGGCTGAGCAAGTTCGGCTGGCGCAGCCCCAGTTCACGCAACGCCTGTTGCCCATTACAACGCTTTACCAGCGCCAGGCCCGCCTCCAAAGCCGCCCTGGCCAGCCTGGGCTCCGCGGTCAGGTCCGCCACTTCGCTGATCGCCAAATGCAATTCCGTTTCCAGCGCCAGCATGGCATGCCGTTGCGCGTGATCGAGCAACTCCTGCAGCCGATCCAGCGGCTTTTGCGTCTGTTGCAAATGCATCTGCGCCAACACCAATTGGTACTCGATACGGGCAATCAGTTGAAGCGTGGCCGGTGGCGCCTGGCGTGCACGAGGCCCGCGATAGTGACGCAAGACACGGGTCAGCGCTTCACAGGCCAACTCCGGTCGCCCTTGCTGCAACCAGAAATGGCTGCTGATTTGCAGCAGCACCCCGCGATACACCGTATCGGGAATCTGGCGCTGCTGCATCACGCGTTCGGCTTCGCGCAAACGATCAAACGCAAGGGCGTAATCGCGCTGATTGGCGGCCATCTGCGCTTGCCCGAGAAAGCCATACAGCGCGTGCTTGTCCTGGCTTTGCAGGCAGTCCTCCAGGCCGGACTGGAAGAAATCGGCGGCCAACTCATCTTGTCCCTGACAGAGGGCCAACCGCCCTCGCCGCAGGGCAATTCGCCCCAATAACGGCGTCGGTCGATCAGCCTGTCGGGACAACAGGGCAAAAACTTCAGCCAACAAGCTCTCGGCGCGTCGGGGCGCACCGCGCATCTCCAGCAACTGCGCGTGATCGAGTTCAAGCAGCCCTTCGAACAATAGCGAGCCTTGGGCGCGCGCCAGACACAGCGCCTCACGATTGAACGTCTGCGCCGCATCGAGTTCGGCGTTGAGCAAGGCCTGCTGGGTCAGACCCGACAGGCACAACAATCGCACCGGCCAGGCATCGACGCTCAACTCGGCCAGCGCATCGAGAAAGTGCGCACGGGCCGCCTCCATGCGGCCTTGCAAATGCAGCAACCAGCCCTGTTGCGCCTGCCAGCGTGCCAGCAGTTGCCGTTGCAGTTTTTGCGTAGGCTGTGGGGCAAATCGAGCCAGTTGCTCAATGCACACGGCAGCATGATCGAAGCGCCCGGCAAACAACAACGCCGCAGTAACCAGTCCCACCAATTGCGGTGTAACAAGGGTCAGCTCAGCCTGTTGACGCTCGTGTAGATTCAACAACAGACAAGCATTTTCACGCCGGAACAAATGCTCGAAGCTGAAGTGCTGCAACAGGCTGACCGCCACTTCGAACTCCTGCGCCAACAGAGCCTGCTCGAACGCACCTTGCCAGTCTTCTTCGGTGCTGAACCATTGGCACGCGCGGCGATGCCAGGATCGCCCGGCCGGGGTCGGCTCTTCACGCATCGCCCGGGCCAATGGCTCGAAGATCCGCAACCACTCGACGGAGTCTTCCCTGGGTTCAATGAAGCAGCCCATTTCCTGCAACGCGTGCAGCCACTGTGCGCCCTCACCCGTACCGAAAAGATGCTCGCACAGGCTGGCGTTGAAGCGTGGCAGATGAACCAACACCTGCCAGACTTCAACCAACTCCGGCGGCAAGGTGTTGAACAACTCATGCTGCAGATAATCGAGCAGCGTCGCCGAACGCCCCTGTTCACCAGACCACGGACAACCATTGAGCAACGCGATCCGCACGCCAGCGCACCAGCCACCGCTGCGCTCAACTACCCTTTTGGCGGTTTGTGCCGCCAGGGTCGGCTCGACATGACCGAGCAACTGCCCGACCTCGGCCTCGGTAAACGCCAGCGTCCGGCCTTCGCACTCGTACAACTCATCATCCAGCAGCAGCCGCGGCCAATTGCAGGATGGTCGTCGACGGGAGCTCAGCCACCAGGTCAGCGCCGGGCTGGCGACGGCCAACAGGCGATCGAGCATCCGGTCGAGTTCCGGATTGGGTGCGCGGCAGTAATCATCCAGAAACAGCCAGGTCGGCGCCTGTAATCGGGCCAGATGCGCCAGCAGCCCGGGCTCATCCGCCGAGGGCAGACCCAGCGCTTGCGTCAGGCGCAACAGAAAATCGGCTGCACTCAACGACGCCCCCGCCAGCGGCAGCCAACAGACCCGAGAGTGCTCCGGCGCCCGCAGCAGGCATTCGGTGAGCAACGCGCTCTTGCCACTACCGGCCGGCGCGCAAAGCAACTTCACCCGCGCAGTCGAGACCAGCATGGGCTCGATCAGCCGCTCGCGGGACAGATGATGGGACGACAGTCGGGGCAGGAAACCGGGGCGGTCCAGACAGTGCGTCATTGCAGTCATAGTGATGCGCCTTTTTTATAATTCTGGCGCCACCCTAGTCCCCTCCCGAGCGCTTGTTGAAGAAGTATTCAACACACTGATCAACCCCTATAAAAAAGGTGACCGCGAAGTCACCCTTTTGTTTAAGAGTCTGTAGGAAACCTACCGAACTCCCGTACTACGCAAGGCTGCCGGCGTGTAGTCCCCCGCTTTTGCATCGATGTTGAATTCGAAGCTGCGCTTCTCTTCGTTCTTCATTCCCAGGGCGATATAGCGGCCGGCAATCAGGTCATACAGCGCTTCGACGGTGTAGGCCGGCACCTGGTGATCGTAGTAGAACTGGGCATGCCCTTCGGCGACGCGCCAAAGCTGGCCACGCCCGTCGTAGTGGTCGGCCAGCGCCACTTGCCAGCTGTCTTCGTCAATGTACATGTGACGCTTGGCGTACACGTGCCGCTCGTTCGGCTTGACCGTGGCAACGACTTCCCAGACCCGGTGCAGCTCATAGCGGGTCAGGTCCTGATTGATGTGTCCGGCCTTGATCACGTCGGTGTACTTGAGGTCTGGCGAGTCGAGCTTGTAGCTGTTGTAGGGGATGTACATCTCCTTCTTGCCGATCAGTTTCCAGTCGTAGCGATCCGGTGCGCCGGAAAACATATCGAAGTTATCGGTAGTGCGCAGGCCGTCGGATGAGGTGCCGACGCCGTCATAAGCGACCTGTGGCGCACGCCGTACCCGGCGCTGTCCAGCGTTGTAGATCCAGGCCTTGCGCGGCTCCTTGACCTGGTCGAGGGTCTCGTGGACCAGCAACACGTTGCCCGCCAGCCGCGCCGGTGCGGTCACTTCCTGCTTGAAGTAGTTGAGGACGTTATCGTCGCTGCCCGGTTTGAGATCACCGAGCAACGACGGCACGGCGACCTCGTCCTTGAAGCGGATCACGGTGAAATCGCCATTGGACTGCGGTGTCGCCTGGGTGATGGTGCGCCGCAGATTGCCGCCGTGGTAACGCGTGACGTGGTTCCAGATCACTTCCACGCCATTCTTCGGAATCGGGAACGCGTAGTAGCGATTGCCGGTGAAATTGGCCAGACCGTTACCGTCGTTGATCGGTGTTACGTTCAGAGCGCTGCGTTTGGCCGACTCATAGATTTCTGCCGGTAACGCCACGGTGCGGTGGCTGGGATAGACCGGAATCTTGTAAGTCTCTGGATAGCGCTTGAACATCGCGATCTGGCCGTCGGAGAGTTTGTCCTTGTACTTGTCGACGGTCGCCGCGGTGATCACGAACAACGGCTTTTCATTGGCGAATGGGTCGGCCAGGAAACCTTTGCTGTCCACCGCACCAGCATTTTTCGGGATGCCGCCGGTCCAGGCCGGAATCGAGCCATCGACATTGCCGGCCCTCTCGGCACCGAGCGGTGTAAGGCTGGTGTCGAGTTTGCCGGCTTCTTGCGGCGACACCGCGGCCATCACGTTGGCGGCCAGCAGACTCAGAGCCAGAACGGCGCCCAATTGCAGAATCATCTTGCGCATTGAATTCATCCTTTTCAGCCAGATCAGAAGTTCACACCAAAGCTCAACGCCACGAAGTCACGGTCAGTGAGGACGTTGTAGTCCCCGCCGAAAAAGTCGGTGTAACTGAGGCTCGCGGTATAGGTGTTGCGATAGTCCGCGTCGACACCGAGGCTGATGGCCTTGGCGCCTTCGTTGAACAGACCGTTGGGGCCAAAGCCTGCGACGTCGTGGGACCACGAGAGGTTGGGTCTGAAATTGATCCCGGCGATCAGGTTGTTGTAATCGAGAATGGCCCGGGCGCGATAACCCCACGACGTCGAGGTCACGAAGCCGCCGGTATCACCGCCGAAACCATACTGACCAAACACCGAGTCGCGGCCGTAGCGCAGTTTGGTGCGAGGCTCCAGACCACCGACCCGAACCACCGCCGCCTCGCCCACCAGGGTCAGGCGATCCGCACCCGCGACCTGATCGATGAAATGCGTCAGGGTGCTCTGGACCTGCGTCACTTCCTTGCGGCGATAACCTTTGTTGTCAGCCCCAGGTGAAGTGGCAATGGGCGATGCCGCACCGCCTGCAATCGGATTGAGCATGGCCAGGGTCAGGTCATTGGTGTTGACCTGCACCGGGAGGTTGGGGCGGTAGCTGATTTCCCCGCTCCATGCGGTGCCGGTGGATAACGTGGTAGAGAAGCTCGCACCGTAGAGGCGGATGTCCTCCGGGTATTCGAGGTAATACTGGCCACGACCGAGCATCACACTTTGGGCCAGGCCCGAACCGCTGCCGGGCGCGATGCGGTTGGCGGCGGCAACGATCCCCGGAAGGCTTGCCAGCGTACCGGGGCCAGCGGTGGTGGTCCCGACATTCGGTGAGCGGCTGTGGTAGTTCATGAAGTACAGGCCGTACTCGGTGTCGTCCCCCAGCCAGCGCAATGCCGTCCCCCACTGTCCGGAGTCCCGGGCATCGCGGTCGCCACCACGGGGAACGATCACCCCCTCCTTGCTGACTTCGAAGCCCTGGCCAAAGGCAGCAGCAATCGGCTGCAGCGGTGCAATGGCCGGGTTGGCGACGGTGTAACCCTTGTTGCAACCATCGGCCACCACATCGACGCCGAAGAAGGTGCCGCAGTTATCGACAACCGTCTGGTCCCACTCCAGTTGATAGAAGCCTTCGACCGTCAATTTGTCCGTCAGCCCCTGGGAGGCAAACAGCATGTTGACCGGAATCAGGCCCTCCTTGATCTCGGCGCCAGGACGACGGAACGCGGACACGTCGACCGGGTTGATGCTGTTGATCGAGTTGCCGATGAAGGTGCTCTCACCCCAACTGACCACTTGTTTACCGGCACGCACCGTACCCGGCAGATCGGCAAGGGAGTAGTTGTGATAGACGAAAGCGTCGAGGATTTGTCCACCTGAAGACTTGGCGCCCTCTTTGCGATTGTGATCGCTGATGTCCTTGAATGGCCGGCTCTCATCTTTCAGTTCGAAGTCGTACCAGTACTTGCCACGCACAAACGCACCGGTGTCGCCGTACTTCAGTTCGAGGTCGTGAATCCCCTTGAAGATTTTCGAGAAGGTTTCACCCTTCTTGAAATTCAATCGCCCGTCGTCGCCGGTCGAAGACTGGCCGGAACCGCCGTTGACGGTGCCCACCAGGGCGTTATCCGCATCACGCACGCCCCAACTCGCGCCGACCGACAGCGAGGAATCGAACGTCCCCTCGATTTCCCCAATGTTGAACGAAATGGCCTGTGCCTGGGCACAGCAGCCCAATGCAACCGCAGCCGCCAGCGCCTGTGGTGTGAAGATGGCGCGCATTGTTGTTTTTGTCATGCGTCTTCCCCGGTGAGTGACAGAAGGCCTCACCCTACTGCCGGGCACCGGGGTCGATAAGCGCACCAAGGAGGTATTCGTGGTGTACCTCTAAAGGATGACCGGCACAGGGTCATCACCCAGAGGACGAGCAGCCGAATCCTGACTGTTGCCGGGGTTGCAACAGTGCATGTCCGTAATTGGTATTTTTCCTACGACACCAAGGGCTTATTCTTGCCTGGCTGTCACGGTAAACCACCGCAGGCACGATGTACCCGCCTGTGCCGTGATGAAAGATTTCAGATGAATTGAGGATTCGGTTCTTCGCTCCGTGTTCACTGACGTTGATTTGTAGCTCCTGATCCAACGTCTTACCTTGGCCGCTGCGTTTGCAGCGGCCTTTTTTATGGGCGATGGTTTTTGATGAGTCACTGCTGCCAGTCGGTAACCCGTGACAACCGAGGCAAGACGTCGCCTACCTACATTTCTTTCAGAAAGCGCCTACAAGCATAGGTAAACACCAAAAGCACTCGAGCCATTAAGTTGAACAGCAAGTCGGCGCACGACTTTTATCGTCGCCCGGCTTCAAACTTACTTAATGCGAGTGCAATTATGAAACCCATCAACTACAACCAGTATCGCTCAATCCGAAGCTTCAACAGTCGAATACACTTTCTGATTCTTCACTACACGGCCGCTAACTTTTCAAGTTCTGTCAGTGCCCTGACCGGCCCGTATGTCAGCGCGCACTATCTGATTCCAGATATCACTGACCCCAGTTACCTGAGCGCCGGTCATACCGGGCAGGAAGTTTTCAACCTGGTGGATGAAAACCATCGCGCTTGGCACGCGGGCGTCAGTCAGTGGGGCAACCGCAGCAATTTGAATGACACGTCCATCGGCATTGAAGTCGTCAACCTGGCGACTGACAACAACGGCGATTTCACCTTTCCGCCGTATCACCCCGAGCAGATCGCTGCGATTGAACAACTGGCGCTGAACATCCTCAAGCGCTACCCGGATATCACGCCGACGAAGGTTTTGGGCCACTCCGATGTTTCGATCGGCCGCAAGAGTGACCCGGGGCCGATGTTTCCCTGGCAGGCGCTGTACTTGAAAGGCGTCGGCGCCTGGTTCGATGCAACCACTCGGGACGAGTATCTGCGCCAATACACCACATCGGGCGTACCAGCCCGAAGCGAATTGCTTGGGCTGTTCAAAACCTATGGATACGATGTTTCGGGTGCGTCAACGGAAGGCGGTTTTAAACAGTTGGTGCGGGCATTCCAGATGCATTTTCGCCCGGAAAACTTCGACGGAAAAATGGACGTGCAAACAGCCGCCAATCTGAAGGCACTGGTAGTCAAATACTTTCCCGGCTGATCGGTAACAAACGGCTCCCAGCCGACAAATGCAACAACCGGCAAGGTCAATCAATGTGACCTTGCCGGCAGTATCAGAGCGTATATCTCTGCAAATTCCCCATCATTTCCTTCAACGCTTCGATGTTGTCCTTCGGATGCGCCGCGCCTTCGAAGTCGCAAATCTGCTGCCAGTGCGCCGCCACGTCTTCCGGGGAGAAACCTGTCCGTGGATCGAACCCGGCACCAAGGCTGCGCTCCCAGCGGACCTTGCCCATCCAGCCGCCGCCGACTTCAAACAGTCCGGAGGTTTCCTGGCAGTCCTCGCTGGCCAGGTACACCACCAGCGGGCTGACCAGTTCCGGCTTGAGCTGTTCGAAGACTTGCGGCGGGATCAGGCCTTCGGTCATGCGCGTGCCGCCAGTGGGGGCGATGGCGTTGACCAGGATGTTGTTCTTGCGGCCTTCGATGGCCAGGGTGCGGGTCAGGCCGTAGAGACCGAGCTTGGCCATGCCGTAGTTGGACTGGCCGAAGTTGCCATAGATGCCCGAGGTCGACGCGGTGAAAATCACCCGGCCGTAGTTCTGCTCGCGCATGTGCGGCCAGGCGGCGCGGGTGACTTTGTAGGCACCTTCGACGTGGACGCGGTAAACCAGGTCCCAGTCGGCGTCATCCATTTTGTGGAAGGTCTTGTCACGCAGGATCCCGGCGTTGTTGACCACTACGTCGACTCGACCGAAGACGTCCAGAGCGTGCTGGACCAGTTTGTCACCGTCAGTGACCGAGTCGTGGTTGGCCTCGGCGATGCCACCAGCCTCGCGAATGTCCGCCACCACGCGGTCGGCGGCCGAGGCGTTGGCGCCCTCACCCTGGGCCGAGCCGCCAAGATCGTTGACCAGCACCCTGGCGCCCTGTTTGGCGAACAGCAGTGCATGCGCCCGTCCCAGGCCGCCACCGGCTCCGGTGATGATCACGACTTTATCTTCGAAGCGCACAGACTCATTCATGGGGGACTCCAGCAGGCCAGGGGACAATGAGTCCGAGTTTCAGGCACTGCGCGGCGGGTCACAATGAACAAGGGGGAGGCTGAATGGTGGGCGATAAGGCTGGGGGATGATGATCGCGTCGGACAGGATGACGCGACCCCTGTGGCGAGGGAGCTTGCTCCCTCGCCACAGAAGCAGAACAGGTTCAACGCTACGAATCAGGAACACGCCACCTTGCGCGACGGCAAGAGCAGTTGATCGCGAAACGCCAGGTAGTGCTTGAGCACCTCGCAGGGCGCCTCGATCTGTGGGTAGTGGCCAATGTCGGGCAACACCACCGTGTCCGCCTTCGGGATCAGTTCCCGGTAACGCTCGACCATGTGCACGCCGGAGATCGGATCGACCCCGCCGTCGATCACTCGCAGCGGCACTTCACCGCGTTGCATCGCGCTCACCCAGCGGTTGCGCCAGACGCGTCGCTCCGGGATGTAGGCGATCAATTTGTGCATGATCCGTGGCCCGCGCTGGCTTTCGACCAGGCTCCAGAAGTCATCCATCTGGCTTTCACTGGGACGGGTTTGCGGACCGAAAATCTGCCGGAAGCTTCTCACCAGGCCATCACGGCTGAAGGCACGGCCAATGATCCAGCCCAAAGGGCTGAGCAAGAGTTTTTGCATCAATACCGGGCGATGGGTTTCCGGAAACAACCCGCCATTGAGAAACACGCAACTGGCCAGCTCCACCCGCGACTCGTAATGCCGGGCCAGCAGTTCCTGGGCCACGCTGTCGCCGTAATCGTGGGCAAACAGGTGCACCGGCTGTTCGACATTCAGGTGTTCAAGCAGTGCCTGTTGCAGATCCGCTTGCTCCAGCAGGCTGTATTCGTGATTCGCAGGTTTAGCTGAATCGCCGAAGCCCAGCATGTCGCAAGCGATCACGCGAAACCGCTGGGTCAAAGGCTGCCACAGGTAATGCCAGTCCCAACTGGCGGACGGAAAGCCGTGAATGAGCAGCAGTGGCTCACCCTGCCCTGCTGTCCAGTAACGGATGCTCTGGTCACGAAAGATGAACGTCTGGCTGCGCTTGCGCCAGACACACAGAGGGATCTCGGCGAGTTCCATCAGAGTTTATAGCCCGGGTCCAGTTTATCGAGTTTGCGCAGCAGCGCCGGCCACGCCAGCGCTCCGCCCATGCCTTGAGCACTTCGGGTGACACCCGCGATCATGGCTTTGGCGCCGGCCAGAATCCGCGGTTCGATGGCGATCAGTTCAGCGGCACCGTTTTGCGCCATGACCTGAATGTCGCAGGCACGCTGAAAGGTGAACATCATCAGGAACGTATCGGCGATGGTGCTGCCGCAGGTCAGCAGACCGTGGTTATGCAGCATCAGGAAATTGTTTTCACCGAGGTCGGCCTGCAGCCGCACTTTCTCTTCATGGTTGAGCGCCACGCCTTCGTAGGCGTGGTAGGCCAAGCTGGAAAGCACGAACAACGACTGTTGGCTGATCGGCAAAACGCCCTGCTTCTGTGCCGACACCGCCACCCCTGAAGCGGTGTGGGTGTGGAGCACGCAGACGACATCGTGACGAACTTCATGCACGGCGCTGTGGATGGTGTATCCCGCCGGATTGATCTCGTAAGGACTGTCCATCAGCTTGTTGCCGGCCTGATCCACCTTGACCAGGCTCGACGCGGTAATTTCATGAAACATCAACCCGAACGGGTTGATCAGGAAATCTTCGGTGCCAGGCACCTTGGCGGAGATATGGGTGAAGATCAGGTCATCCCAGCCATGTTGGGCGACCAGGCGATAACAGGCCGCCAGGTCGACACGGGTCTGCCACTCGGCAGCACTGACCTGGTGTTTGACACTGTGTGGCGATTGGACGGGAGCGACAGTCACGGCAAGGAACCTCGGTGTTTTTATGATGGAGTGTTTCCAATGATCACCGAGTCTAGTCAGCCCTTGAGGTTCGTGTAGTTGCATTGGCAGCCAGCTTGGTGGTCCAGCGAGTCAGCCGCCCTGCAGTCCTGGATCCATGTCAAATGACCGGCGCCAGCGAGGGTCTGACAGGCAGCTTTTAGCGCACTGTCAGAACCCTGACTGGCATGGGTGCCGTGGCAACGGTCAGTAGCGCAGTGCGCTGATCAGATCCGCCAGCCAAGGCTCGGCGTCCGTCTCGGGGGTCACGCTTTCACTGGCATCCAGGCGTAGCATCGGCATTACTTCGCGAATGCCCAGTTCACCGAACAATTCGCGCATCTGCTCGCCGCCGCCACAAAAAGTATCGCCATAACTCGCATCACCCAATCCGATCACCGCGCCCGGCAAACCGCGCCAGGCCGCTGGCAATTGGTCGCGAATGGTCGAATACAGCGGTTGCAGGTTGTCCGGCAGCTCACCCATGCCGGTGGTCGAGGTCACCGCCAGAAAGGCTTCGGGGCCGAACGCCTGGAGATCGGCGAGGGTCGCACGCGGGTTGTGAAAGGTTTCGAAACCGGCGGCTTTCAACAGGCTGGCGGCGTGGCGGGCAACTTCTTCGGCCGTGCCGTACACCGAGCCGGAAATGATGGCGACTTTCATCAATCTGATCCTGAATCCGAGTAAAAGACCGGGATATTAACAGCACGGTCGTGATTGTTCTTTTAGAATGCAATCGACAATCAATCAGGAAAGGATACTCCGATGATTAATGCACAACTGCTGCAAATGGCGATCAACACCTCCAACGACGGGATCGTGATTGCGGAAAAGGAAGGCGATCAGGACAAAATCCTCATTTACGTCAACCCCGCGTTCGAACGCCTGACGGGGTACTCCAGCGAAGAAATCCTCTATCAGGATTGCCGCTTCCTGCAGTCGGGAGACCGCGACCAGGAAGCCCTGCCGTTGATTCGCGACGCCTTGAACCGTGAAGGATCCTGCCGGGAAATACTGCGCAACTACCGCAAGGACGGCACACCGTTCTGGAACGAGCTGTCCCTTTCAACGGTGAAAAATCCAGCGGACGGGCAAACCTACTTTGTCGGCGTGCAGAAAGATGTCACCGCGCAGGTCAAGACACAACAGCGCGTGACACAGCTTGAAGCGCAGTTGGCTGAACTCCAGGCCGAACTGACGGCGCTCAAGGCGACGAACGGCAAAAACCAAATCAAGAATTAATGGTCAGTAACTACAATCACCGCTGACTTTGTAACTATATCTTTTGAGCTGGCCATGCAACGCGACGCACTCCTGACCCAGGATGAGCTGGATTTCATCCAGAGCATGCAACACAACCCGCAACTCAATGTGCGGGACGCGACGTCGAGCCTGCTCGTCAACGGGGGATCGCAAATTCGTGACCTGCTCACCCGCCTGGCGGCCCATGAGCAGGTGACCATTCAAGCCACCTTCGAAAACCAGCAAATGACCTTCCCCCTGCACCTGGTGGAAGACGAGTTCCATGCGCTACACCTGCGCCTCGGCGTGCCGAGCATCTATGAAGACGGACCGATGGTCCGGCCTTGGCGCCTGGTACTGGACGAACCGGTAGCACTGGAAAACGCCAAGGGTCAAACAGGCACCCTCTGGGTGCACGAAGTGTCGTGCAAAGGGGTTTTGCTGGAGGTTCGCAACAAGACCAAGCCGCCGAAGCATTTCGCCTTGTGGTTCAGCCCGTCAGGCTATGAGCGGATTGCCTTGCGTGGCACTTTCGAGAAAGAAAACGAACAGGGCTTCTATGCCTATCAACTGAGCCAGAGCGATACGGACGAAACCGAGCGCCTGCGCCAGTTCATCCTGCAACAACATCGGTTGACTCATCCCGCGCTGCACCTCTGAACCTCAAGTATCCAGACTACCCGCCAGGAACTGCTTCAGACGCTGGCTCATGACCTCCCCTTCATTGCCCAGGCATCCGATCGATGACCCGGCCAGGCTCTCCTGTACCAGATCGCAAGCATCACCGGCCAACAACAATCGGCACTCCAGACTCATGGCCAGGCGATTCAAGCGCCGCGGCAACTCGGGAGCCGGCACATGATTGGAAAACAACACCAGCGCCAAGGGCTTGACCCTTTCACACGTCAGCACCAGCTCATCGAACGGCTGACCAATGTTCAGCACGCGAACGGCCGCTGGCCCGGCACTCAGAAACAGGGCGGCGACCAACAGTTCCAGCTCGCGGCAATGGCCAACCAAGGCACAGATGACCACCCGAGGCGGCTGTTTGTCTCGCAGCAACAACAGACGCTGCACCACCCGGGAACGCAAAAATCCATCCAGGAACAGCCACTCGCTGGTCCCGCCGAACTGGTCCTGTCGTTGCAACAATTGCTTCCAGACAGGGATCAGAATGTCCTGAAACACCACCGGCAGGGCGTGACTGGAAAAGATTTTCCCGTAGACCTGCTCCAGCCGAATGTCGTCAAACCCGTTGACCGCAGCAAGAACCTGTTGCTGCCACTGTGCATAATCGGCTTCCACGAGGTTGTTGGGGATAATGTGCGACAACGCCTGGAGCGGCTGGGTTTTGGCCAGGATCCTGCCGATCTTGCTGACGACTACACCGCGCTCGACCCAGCCGAGGACGTCGCGAATCCGTTCGATATCGGTCAGCGAATACAGGCGATGCCCACTTTCGGTGCGCATTGGAACAATCAGGCCATAACGTCGCTCCCAGGCTCGAAGCGTGACCGGATTGACGCCCGTCAGGCGCGCCACCTCGCGAATCGGATAGAGCTGTTCCTGTTCAAGGGAGACAGCCCGCGGTACACCTGAAACTACGTCAGTGAGGACAGGCATCTAGGATTGTATGTCCATGTGCAGGTGGGATCCCATTTAACTCCTCTGCCCCACAACGATTCAAGTTCATAATCGAAAAAAATCGCTCAAAGACGAAACCGGCAGAATGAGGAATAATCCTTGCTTGTTTCAAGCCGCAGCCCACTACCCCGGCGCTGCGCCTGGCGAAGTTCCTATCCGGAGCGACGCAAATGTCTACGGAGATGCACAATGTCTACCCCTCCCGTCACGCTGATGGTTGCGCGCCGCGTTGCCAATGGACGTTATCAAGACCTGATCGCCTGGCTGCGCGAAGGCGAACAACTGGCCACCGACTTTCCTGGCTACCTTGGCTCCGGAGTACTCGCACCGCCGCCCGGTGATGACGAATGCCAGATTATCTTCCGCTTCGCCGACGAGCAGACCCTGCATGCCTGGGAGTATTCCGCTTCGCGCAGCGCCTGGCTCGGACGCGGCAGCGAGTTGTTCGCCCACCCGACGGAACATCGGGTCAGCGGCATCGAGGGCTGGTTCGGTGCCGTCGGTCAACGCCCGCCGCGCTGGAAACAGGCCGTGGCAATCTGGTTGGCGTTCTTTCCGGTTTCCCTGCTGTTCAACTTTGCGCTGGGGTCGCTGCTGAGTGAGATGGCGCTGCTGCTCCGCATGTTCATCAGCACCCTGTGCCTGACGCCGTTGATGGTGTATTTCTTCATTCCACTGTCGACCCGTTTGCTGGCCAATTGGCTGAACAGCACGCCCGTACGCCGCTTGCCCGCCGCCCCCTCCACCCAAAACCACTGATATTGCGCACAATAGGTAGAGCGCTCCCGTCGCTGGTATAGTTTTGTTCTCACCGCGACGCGAGCCGTTCATGACTTTTTCTGCAGCCCCCATCCTCATTACCGGAGCCGGCCAGCGTGTCGGCCTGCATTGCGCCCGGCGACTGCTGGAAGATGGCCAGCGCGTGATTTTCAGCTACCGCAGCGAACGACCCGGCGTACAAGCCCTGCGCGATCTGGGGGCCACCGCGGTGTTCGCGGACTTCGCCAGCGAGGCCGGGATCCTCGCCTTCATCAGCGAACTGAAAACCCACACCGACTGTTTACGGGCGATTGTCCACAACGCCTCCGAATGGCTGGCCGAAACGCCGGACACCGACGCTGCAGCGTTCACCCGCATGTTCAGCGTGCACATGCTGGCGCCCTACCTGATCAACCTGCATTGCGCCGACCTGCTGCAACGCTCAAGCCCCGCAGACATCGTGCACATCAGCGATGACGTGACCCGCAAGGGCAGTAGCAGGCACATCGGCTATTGCGCCAGCAAAGCCGGGCTCGACAGCCTGACCCTGTCCTTCGCCGCCAGGTACGCGCCGGCCATCAAGGTCAACGGGATCGCGCCAGCCCTGCTACTGTTCAACCCTGAGGACGACGCGGCCTACCGCGCCAAGGTGCTGGCCAAGTCCGCGCTGGGCATCGAACCCGGCTGTGAAGTGATCTACCAGAGCCTGCGCTATCTGCTCGACAACCCTTATGTCACCGGCACCACCCTGACCGTCAACGGCGGAAGGCACATCAAATAAGTGTCCCGCGAGGATTTTCCATGACGTTATCGCTGCCCCAGAATTATCGAGAGATCCTCATCGGTCTCGGTGAAAACCCCAACCGCGAAGGTTTGCTCGATACGCCGATGCGCGCGGCCAAAGCCATGCAGTACCTTTGCCATGGTTACGAGCAAAGTGTCGAAGAGATCGTCAATGGCGCGCTGTTCGCCTCCGACAACGATGAAATGGTCATCGTCGACAACATCGAGCTGTACTCGCTTTGCGAACACCACATGCTGCCCTTCATCGGCAAGGCGCATGTGGCTTATATTCCAACCGGCAAAGTGCTGGGCCTGTCGAAGATCGCACGGCTGGTGGACATGTTCGCCCGGCGCCTGCAAATCCAGGAAAACCTCACCCGGCAAATCGCCGACGCCGTGCAACAGGTGACCGGCGCGGCAGGCGTCGCGGTGGTCATCGAGGCACAGCACATGTGCATGATGATGCGCGGCGTCGAGAAACAGAATTCGACCATGAACACCTCGGTGATGCTCGGCGCCTTCCGCGAGTCGAGCAACACCCGCCAGGAGTTCCTGCAATTGATTGGACGGAGCAAGTAGCAATGCCACAACTTCAGCCAGGCATGGCACGCATCCGGGTCAAAGACCTGTGCCTGCGTACCTTCATCGGCATCAACGAGGATGAAATCCTCAACAAGCAGGATGTGCTGATCAACCTCACCATCCTGTACGCAGCCCAGGAAGCGGTGCGGGACAACGACATCGATCACGCGCTGAACTACCGGACCATTACCAAGGCGATCATTGCCCATGTGGAAGGCAACCGCTTTGCGCTGCTCGAACGCCTGACCCAGGAAATTCTCGACCTGGTGATGGCTAACGCATCGGTGCTCTACGCCGAGGTCGAGGTCGACAAGCCCCACGCGCTGCGATTTGCCGAGTCGGTGTCGATTACGCTGGCAGCGAGCCGCTAGCTTCAAGGCACAAGCGCCAGGCTGTAAACTTGCAGCCACCGCCATCCAACTTGCAGCTTCAAGCGTGCCGCTTGAAGCTGTCTCGCAGAGACCGCCATGACCGATCAACAACGCCTGGAACTCGAAGCCGCCGCCTTTCGCCGGCTGGTGGCCCACCTCGACAGCCGTAAGGATGTGCAAAACATCGACCTGATGAACCTCTCGGGCTTCTGCCGCAACTGCCTGTCCAAGTGGTACAAGGCGGCGGCTGACGAACGCCAGATCGAGGTCAGCCTCGATGAAGCCCGCGAAGTGGTTTACGGCATGCCGTACGCCGAGTGGAAAGCCCAATTTCAGCAAGAAGCCAACGCCGAACAACAGGCGGCGTTCGCCAAAGGAAAACCCAATGAGTGATTTGAACACCCTGCGCGCCAGCCTCAACAGCGGCGAACACGCCTTCGCCGATACTCTGGCGTTCATTGCTGCCGGTTACGACTACCAGCCTCAGGCCTTCAACAACGGTGGCGTGGAAAACGCGGCCGGGCAGAACGAAGGCTCGTGCAAGACCTTGGGCCTGGCGCTGCTCGAAGGCTTGAGTGATGCAGAAGCCCTGTTGGCTTTCGGCGAGCATTACCGTTCGGTTGTTGCCACACCTGAAGGCAGTGATCACGGCAATATCCGTGCATTGATGGCCCATGGTCTGGCTGGCGTGAAATTCACCCAACAGCCACTGACCCGCCGCTGATTCAAATTGTAGGAGCGAACCTGCTCGCGATGAACCTGAGAGCGCTGCGGGGCATCAGGCACCCAGTGTTATCGTTCACGACCATCGCGAGCAGGCTCGCTCCTACAGACGATCGACAGCACAACCCGACTTTTAAGATTGACCCCGCCACTTTATTTCGTTTGCCGGGTACCGCTGCTCACGGCTTAGATAAAAGAAGTCCTCCTTCTTTCGAGCCGGTCATCCATGCGCAGCGAATCCATCAGCCAGTCGATCAACATCGTTCACCCTGTCACGCTCAGCCACGGTAAAAACGCCGAGGTCTGGGACACCGATGGCAAACGCTACATCGACTTTGTCGGCGGCATCGGCGTGTTGAACCTCGGCCATTGCCATCCGCGTATCGTCGAAGCCATCCGCGAACAAGCCACCCGACTGACCCATTACGCGTTCAATGCAGCGCCCCATGTGCCTTACCTCGAACTGATGGATCGCCTCAGCGCGTTCATGCCGGTGAGTTACCCGGTCAGCGGCATGCTCACCAACAGCGGCGCGGAAGCAGCGGAAAACGCCTTGAAGATCGTCCGTGGCGCCACCGGCCGTAGCGTGGTCATCGCCTTCGACGGCGCTTTCCACGGCCGCACACTGGCCACCCTCAACCTCAACGGCAAAGTCGCGCCCTACAAACAGAAAGTCGGCGTGCTGCCGGGGCCGGTATTTCACCTGCCCTTCCCCAGCCAGGACAACGGCGTCACCGGTGCCGAGGCCCTCAAAGCCATGGAGCGCCTGTTCAGCGTCGAGATCGATGTCGAGGACGTCGCCTGCTTTATCGTCGAACCGGTGCAGGGCGAAGCGGGCTTCCTGGCCATGGAGGCCGAGTTCGCCCAGGCGCTGCGCAAGTTCTGCGACGACAAGGGCATTGTACTGATCGCCGATGAAATCCAGTCCGGTTTCGGCCGAACCGGCCAGCGCTTCGCGTTCTCGCGATTAGGCATCGAACCAGACCTGATCCTGCTCGGCAAAAGCATCGCCGGCGGTGTGCCGCTGGGTGCGGTGGTCGGGCGCAAGTCGCTGCTCGACAACTTGCCCAAGGGCGGACTTGGCGGCACTTACTCCGGCAATCCCATCGCCTGTGCAGCGGCATTGGCAACCCTGGACGAAATGACCGATGCCAACCTGCACGCTTGGGGTGCCCAACAGGAAGAAGCGATTGTCGGCCGCCATGCAACCTGGCGCGCGAACAAGCTGACGCCGTACGTGGGACGCCTGACCGGCGTCGGCGCCATGCGTGGCATCGAGCTGATCAACGCCGATGGCTCGCCCGCACCGGCCCAATTGACCCAACTGCTGGCGCTGGCGCGGGATGCGGGTCTGCTGCTGATGCCCAGTGGCAAATCGCGGCACATCATTCGCCTGCTGGCCCCGTTGACCATCGAGGCAACGGTGCTGGAGGAAGGGCTGGATATTCTTGAGGCGTGCCTGAAGAAATTGACCTGAACACATTTCCCTGTAGGAGCGAGCTTGCTCGCGATGGAGTGTCAGTCGACAACAATGTGGCTGATATACCATCGCGAGCAAGCTCGCTCCTACAAGGTCATCGCATTTTTCGCAGGCACAAAAAAACCGGCCGAAGCCGGTTTTCTTATTTCAACAACAGCAGAATCAAGCGTTCTGCAGATCGTCGAGGTAACGCTCGGCATCCAGTGCCGCCATGCAACCGGCGCCAGCGGAGGTGATGGCCTGACGGTAAACGTGGTCAGCCACGTCACCGGCGGCGAAGATGCCTTCGAGGCTGGTGGCGGTGGCGTTGCCGTCACGGCCGCCCTGCACAACCAGGTAGCCGTCTTTCAGGGTCAACTGGCCTTCGAACAGCGAAGTGTTCGGGGTGTGGCCGATGGCGATGAACACGCCGTCGACTTTCACTTCGTCGAAGCTGCCGTCGTTGTTCTTCAGGCGCGCACCGGTCACACCCATGTTGTCGCCCAGCACTTCGTCCAGGGTCGCGTTCAGCTTCAGCTCGATCTTGCCTTCGGCAACACGGGCATTCAGCTTGTCGATCAGGATCTTCTCGGCGCGGAAAGTCTCGCGACGGTGGATCAAGGTCACCTTGCTGGCGATGTTGGCCAGGTACAGGGCCTCTTCAACAGCGGTGTTGCCGCCGCCGACCACGGCAACCGGCTTGTTGCGGTAGAAGAAACCGTCGCAGGTCGCGCAGGCCGAAACGCCCTTGCCCATGAACGTTTCTTCCGATGGCAGGCCCAGGTAACGAGCGCTGGCGCCGGTGGCGATGATCAGGGCGTCGCAGGTGTAAGTCGCGCTGTCGCCGGTCAGGGTGTACGGCTTGGCGGCGAAGTCCACGGCATTGATGTGATCGAAAACGATCTCGGTTTCGAAACGCTCGGCGTGCTCGCGCATCCGCTCCATCAGCGCCGGGCCGGTCAGGCCGTGGACGTCGCCCGGCCAGTTGTCGACTTCGGTGGTGGTGGTCAGTTGACCGCCAGCCTGCATGCCGGTGATCAGCAGTGGCTTGAGGTTGGCACGGGCGGCATAGACCGCGGCGCTGTAACCGGCAGGGCCGGAACCGAGAATAATCACTCGCGAATGACGGACTTCAGACATGACCTGCTCCTGTTGACCGGCCCGGAACACCTGGCGCGGAACGCCGGATTGCCGGCTGGAATAAAAAAGAACGGTTGAAAGCACTTGGGGAAGGCTTGAACCCGACCGTCCTGTAAAAAGATTGGGTGCAGCGTATCGAGGGGGCGAAGATTAAGGAAATACGGATTAACAATCCAGCTCATAGGTGGTCTCTATGCCATCTGACCGACGATATCGACGTCTTTGTTACAGTGAATGTCGATACCACTGCCGCGCTTTCGCACATGAAGCAAAGCCGGTAAGGTCGGCGCGTTTTCCCTTTGCTCGGAGCACATCATGCCTGCCCCCGTTCTGTCCGGCCCGCAATACCTGCGCGAAGGCCTCAAGCTGGTGCTGAGCCCCAGCCTGCGTTTGTTCGTGTTGTTGCCGCTGGCGATCAACCTGGTGCTGTTCGTCGGATTGATCTACCTGGCCGGCCATCAATTCAGCTTGTGGGTCGATACGCTGATGCCGTCCCTGCCCGACTGGCTGAGTTTTCTCAGCTACATCCTCTGGCCGCTGTTCGTGGTGCTCGTCGTGCTGATGGTGTTCTTCACCTTCACCATGCTCGCCAACGTCATTGCCGCGCCATTCAACGGCTTCCTGGCGGAGAAAGTCGAGGTGGTGGTGCGCGGCACCGACGACTTCCCGACCTTCAGCTGGGGCGAACTGATTGCGATGATCCCGCGCACCCTGGCCCGGGAAATGCGCAAGCTCGGCTACTTCCTGCCCCGGGCTATCGGGCTGTTCATCCTCTCGTTCATCCCGGTGGTGAACATCATCGCCGCGCCGCTGTGGCTGTTGTTCGGGGTATGGATGATGGCGATCCAGTACATCGACTACCCGGCGGACAACCACAAACTGGGCTGGAACGAAATGCTCGCCTGGCTGCGACAGAAGCGCTGGCAAAGCATGAGCTTCGGCGGCATCGTCTACCTGGTGCTGCTGATCCCGGTGGTCAACATCCTGATGATGCCGGCCGCCGTGGCCGGGGCAACGCTGTTCTGGGTGCGTGAGCGCGGCGCGGAAAACCTGGTGGCGCAGCGCTGAGCCATCAGCTCCGGTACCGCAGTCACAAATCCATCATCCAGACGTCACACTGACGACATGCCCCCAGCCGACACTGGGGTCATGACGACAGCTCTGCATATCACCCTGATCACCGAAACCTTCCCTCCGGAAATCAACGGCGTGGCCAATACCCTGGGGCACTTGTGCGACGGTTTGCGCGCACGCGGGCATCAGGTGGAACTGGTGCGACCGCGTCAGGGCTGCGACCAACAGCTGGGCAGCGACGATGAACTGCTGCTATGCCGCGGCTGGCCGCTACCGGGTTATCCCGGCCTGCAATGGGGTCAGTCGTCGATGCACAAGCTGCTGCGGCGCTGGACGCGTCATCGCCCGGATGTGCTCTACATCGCCACCGAGGGCCCGCTGGGCCTCTCTGCATTGCGTGCGGCACGGCGACTGGGGATTTCCGTGGTCAGCGGTTTTCACACCAATTTCCAGCAATACTCCAACCAGTACGGGCTTGGTTTGCTCACGCGCCTGCTGACTCACTACCTGCGCTGGTTCCACAACCGCTCGACCATGACCCTGGTGCCCAGCGTCAGTCAGCGCATGGAACTGGAGCGACGTCATTTCGAACGACTGGCGTTGCTGTCCCGAGGGGTCGACAGCGAATTGTTTCACCCGGCCAAACGCTTGAATGCCCTGCGCGAGCAATGGGGACTGGCCGAGGCAGACATCGCCGTCATTCATGTCGGACGCCTGGCCCCGGAAAAAAACCTCGGCCTGCTCAAGCGTACCTTCAATACCCTCAAGGCGAGTTATCCCCAGCGCATCCTGAAACTGATCGTTGTCGGCGATGGCCCGCAGCGCCAGGAACTGGAAAACGAAATCCCCGAGGCGATTTTCTGTGGTACCCAACGGGGTGAAGCCCTGGCGTGTCACTACGCTTCGGGCGACGTGTTTTTGTTTCCGAGCCTGACCGAAACCTTTGGCAATGTAGTGCTTGAAGCACTTGCCTCGGGGCTCGGCGTGGTGGCCTACGACCAGGCGGCAGCCGCCCAGCATATTCGTCATGGCTACAACGGCGTGCTGGCGATGCCGGGAGATGAAGAAGCGTTCTGCGATGCAGCGGCATGGCTGCTGGAGGAAAGGGAAGCCTTGCGCAATGTGCGGCTCAATGCGCGCCAGCATGCCAGTCGCCAGGGTTGGGCGACGATTATCGAGCAGTTCGAGGGACAGTTGCGCGGGGCATGTGCGGGGGAGATGGTGGTGCCGAATGCACCGACTGTGCCCTGAATCTTCGGTGATTTGAAGTCCGCCATCGCGAGCAAGCTCGCTCCCACAGTAGTTCTTCGGTGGTCACAGGATTTGTGGTCACCATCGATCAATGTGGGAGCGAGCTTGCTCGCGATGAGGCCTTCCCGGTCGCTGCTTAAACCAGCGTCATCAACGCCTCACGGCTGAACGGCAGAATGTCTTCCTCACGGCCGTCGCGCACTTTCTGCGCCCAGTCCGGGTCCACCAGCAACGCACGACCGACCGCTACCAGGTCAAACTCGTCGTTGTTCAGGCGCTCCAGCAGTTTTTCCAGGCTGGCGGGCTGTGCGACCTTGTCGGTGTTGACCATGAACTGCAGGAACTCGCCATCCAGGCCGACGCTGCCTACGGTGATGGTCGGCTTGCCGGTGAGTTGACGGGTCCAGCCGGCCAGATTCAACTCGGAACCGTCGAACTCCGGCTCCCAGAAACGGCGGGTCGAGCAGTGGAAAATATCCACGCCCGCATCCGCCAGCGGCTTGAGAAACTCGCCCAAGGCTTCCGGGGTTTGCACCAGGCGTGCGGTGTAGTCCTGCTGCTTCCACTGGGAGAAACGGAAGATGATCGGGAAACCTTCACCGACTGCGGCACGCACGGCCTGAATCAATTCAATGGCGAAGCGCGAACGGTTGGCCAGGCTGCCGCCGTACTCGTCGGTACGCTGGTTGCTGCCTTCCCAGAAGAACTGGTCGATCAAGTAACCGTGGGCACCGTGGATTTCCACGCCGTCCATGCCGATGCTCTGGGCATCCTTGGCGGCCTGGGCGAACGCGGCGATCACGTCCTGGATGTCTTGCTTGGTCATGCCGTGCACCACGACCTGACCTTCCTTCACTTTTTCCGACGGGCCATAACCCGGCACGCTGGCGTCCGGCTCGGTGCCGATACGACGTACGCTGCCCACATGCCACAACTGTGGAACGATCTTGCCGCCTTCGGCGTGAACGGCATCGACGACTTTCTTCCAGCCGGCCAGGGCCGCTTCACCGTAGAAATGCGGAACGTTCGGGTAGCCGTTGGACGCCTTGTGACCGACGGTGGTGCCTTCGGTGACGATCAGGCCGACGCCCGCAGCGGCGCGGCGACGGTAGTATTCGATCACTTTGGAATCAGGCACGCCGCCCGGGGAAAAGGAGCGGGTCATCGGCGCCATGACGACGCGGGTCGGCAGTTCGAGGGTGCCGAGGTGGAACGGTTTGAACAGGGCTTTGACGGGCATGGGACGCTCCACGGAAGAATGACTTTATGACGGCGATAATATGGAGAGTCCAACGCATTGAACAGCATTATTGATTGCAGTGATTAAGGATCAAAAGATAGGGAATATTGTAGGAGCGAGCTCGCTCGCGATGGACTGGAGAACGCCGCGCCGTATCAGGCTTGCAGCGTTATCGTTGACGACCATCGCGAGCAAGCTCGCTCCTACAGGGGGGGGGATCAGCTCAGCGCTTTTTCAATCGCGTGAACGATGGTCGGATCATCCGGCGCCGTACGTGGCGAGAACCGCGCCAGCACGCGGCCGTCCTTGCCCAGCAGGAACTTCTCGAAGTTCCAGGTGATGTCGCCGGGAAATTCCGCACCCTCGCCCGCCAGCAAGCGGTACAACTGATGACGGTCATGCCCGTTGACTTCCAGCTTGCTGGACAACGGGAAGGTCACGCCATAGTTGAGGCTGCAGAAATCCTTGATCTGCTGCTCGGTCCCCGGTTCCTGCCCGGCAAACTGGTTGCACGGCAAGCCCAACACGCTGAAGCCTTTGGCCTTGTATTGCTGGTAGAGGTTTTCCAGCGCCGCGTACTGCGGGGTCAAGCCGCATTTGGAGGCGACGTTGACCACCAGCACGACTTGGCCTTTGAAAGGCGCCAGAGGTAGCTCCTGTCCATCCAGGGCTGTCAATTTAAGGTCGTGAAAAGCACTCATGGCGTACTCCAGATTCCCGTGTTCTTTTCGAAACAGCCACTTGGCGGTGTCGTCAGGGACAGCCGCAGACTAAAAAGGCGCCCTCGGGGCGCCTCTCCAGCTATCTGAGCTTAGCGCAGAAATCAGTGGTGATGGCCACCTTCGCCATGGACGTGGCCATGAGCGATTTCTTCCTGGCTGGCGTCACGAATGGCAACGATCTTGACCTGGAAATTCAGGCGCTGACCGGCCAACGGGTGGTTGCCGTCAACGGTCACGTCGTCGCCGTCCAGATCACGGATGGTCACGATCTGCATCTGGCCGTCCGGAGCGGAAGCGTGGAACTGCATGCCCACTTCCAGCTCGTCGACGCCTTCGAACATGCTGCGGCTCAGGGTGCTGACCAGTTCGGCAGCGTATTCGCCGTAAGCGTCTTCCGGCTCAACGGCTACAGTCAGCTCGTCGCCGACAGCCTTGCCTTCCAGAGCCTTTTCCAGGCCCGGGATGATGTTGCCTGCGCCTTGCAGGTAGACCAGCGGCGCGCCGCCGGCGGAGCTGTCGATGACCTCACCAGCGTCGTTGGTCAGGGTATAGTCGATGGAGACAGCCTTATTGGCGGCGATCAGCATGGGGCGAGACCTTTTGCATAAGAAGATTGAAAGGCCAAGTTTAGCGAAGCAATCGTCCGAAAGCGAACACAACACGGACAGACGGGACTCGACGATCACAGGCTTCCACCAGGACGAGGACGGACACTGGGTGGCCGAGCTTTCCTGCGGCCACACCCAACACCTGCGGCACCAGCCACCCTGGCAATCGCGCGCCTGGGTCATGGACCCTGCGCAGCGCCAGGAAAAAATAGGCCAACCCTTTGATTGTGGTTGGTGCGCACAAGGCTCGGTTAGCGATAACCTTGGCGACTGAATTTCGGTAGATCGCCAGTTATAGGCGTTCACCTTTGCCATGCACCTCCAGAGAATCCGCATGCAAACTTTTTTTATCGCGCCCACCGATTTTGGTGTGGGTCTGACCTCCATCAGCCTCGGGCTGGTGCGTACTCTTGAGCGCGCCGGCCTCAAGGTCGGCTTTTTCAAACCGATTGCCCAGCCGCATCCGGGCGACACGGGCCCGGAACGTTCCACCGAACTGGTGGCGCGTACCCACGGCTTGAAACCACCCCAGCCCTTGGGCCTGGCCCATGTCGAGCGCATGCTCGGCGACGGTCAGCTCGATGAGTTGCTCGAAGAAATCATCGTCCTTTATCAGCAGGCGGCCATCGGCAAGGACGTGCTGATCGTCGAAGGCATGGTGCCGACCCGCAGCGCCAGTTATGCCGCGCGGGTCAACCTGCATCTGGCCAAGAGCCTCGACGCCGAGGTGATCCTGGTCTCGGCACCGGAAAACGAAGTGCTGACCGAGCTCTCCGGTCGCGTCGAGTTGCAGGCGCAATTGTTCGGCGGCCCGAAAGACCCGAAAGTCCTTGGTGTGATCCTCAACAAGGTCAAGACCGAGGAAAGTATGGAGGCCTTCGCCACGCGCCTGAAGGAACATTCGCCGTTGCTGCGCAGTGGGGATTTCCGTTTGCTCGGCTGCATTCCGTTCCAGCCGGAACTGAACGCCCCGCGCACCCGCGACGTCGCCGACCTGATGGGCGCGCAAGTGCTCAACGCCGGTGATTACGAAACCCGGCGCATGACCAAGATCATCATTTGCGCCCGCACCATGCGCAACACCGTGGAGTTGCTCAAGCCCGGCGTGCTGGTGGTAACCCCCGGCGACCGCGATGACATCATCCTCGCCGTCAGCCTCGCGGCCTTGAACGGCGTACCGCTGGCCGGCCTGCTGCTGACCAGCGACACCCTGCCCGACCCACGCATCATGGACCTGTGCCGCGGCGCCCTGCAGGCCGGGTTGCCGGTGCTGTCGGTGAGTACCGGCTCCTACGACACCGCCAACCTGCTCAATGGCCTGAACAAGGAAATTCCCATCGATGACCGCGAGCGCGCCGAAATCATCACCGATTTCATCGCCAGCCACCTCGATGCCAACTGGTTGCATCAGCGTTGCGGTACGCCGCGGGAGATGCGCCTGTCGCCAGCAGTTTTCCGCTATCAATTGATCCAGCGCGCCCAGGCGGCCAACAAGCGCATCGTGTTGCCCGAAGGCAGCGAGCCGTTTACCGTACAGGCTGCCGCGATCTGCCAGGCCCGTGGCATCGCTCGCTGTGTGTTGCTGGCCAAGCCCGAAGACGTGCAGGCCGTCGCCCGCGCCCAGGGCATCGAACTGCCGCCAGGCCTGGAAATCATTGATCCGGACTTGATCCGCGAGCGTTATGTCGAGCCAATGGTCGCGCTGCGCAAAAGCAAAAGCCTCAACGCGCCGATGGCCGAGCAACAACTGGAAGACACTGTGGTGATCGGCACCATGATGCTGGCCCTGGATGAAGTCGACGGCCTCGTGTCGGGCGTGATCAACACCACCGCCAACACCATCCGCCCGGCCCTGCAACTGATTAAAACCGCGCCTGGCTGCACCCTGGTGTCGTCGGTGTTCTTCATGCTGTTTCCGGAAGAGGTGCTGGTTTATGGCGACTGCGTGATGAACCCGCACCCAAGTGCCAGCGAACTGGCCGAGATCGCCCTGCAAAGCGCTGACTCGGCCGCCGCCTTCGGCATCACGCCACGGGTAGCGATGATCAGCTACTCCAGCGGTGAATCCGCCAGCGGCGAAGAAGTCGAGAAGGTCCGCGAGGCGACCCTGCTCGCCCACGAACAACAGCACTCGCTGCTGATCGACGGCCCCTTGCAATACGACGCCGCCGCCAACGAAGACGTCGCCCGGCAACTGGCGCCGAACAGTCAGGTCGCCGGTCGTGCCACGGTGTACGTGTTCCCCGACCTCAACACCGGCAACACCACCCACAAGGCCGTGCAACGCAGTGCCGACTGCGTCAGCCTCGGGCCGATGCTGCAAGGCCTGCGCAAACCGGTGAACGATTTGCCGCGCGGCGCGCAGGTCGATGACATCGTCTACACAATCGCGTTGACCGCGATCCAGGCAGCCAACCGACCTATGGATGTGTAAATGCTGGATTTTCTACCCGCTGCGCTGCGGGGCGTGATCGCCTCGCTGCTGTTGGCGCTGAACACGATTTTGCTCTGCTCGTTTCTGTTCTGCGTGGCGCTGGTCAAGGTATTGCCGTTCGCCTTCACCCAGCGTCTCGCGGGCTGGCTGATGAGTCATACCCACGAAGCCTGGATCAGCCTCAACAAAGGCTGGATGAATCTGGTGCGCCGCACGCGCTGGCACATCAGCGGCCTGCAAGGCCTCGACTATCAGCACTCGTACCTGATCACCAGCAACCACCAGAGCTGGGTCGACATTCTGGTGCTGCAATACGTGCTCAACCGGCGCATTCAGCCGCTGAAGTTCTTTCTCAAGCAGGCGCTGATCTGGGTCCCGGTGATCGGTCTGGCTTGGTGGGCGTTGGGCTTTCCGTTCATGAAGCGCTACTCCAAGGCCTATCTGGAGAAACACCCGGAGAAGAAAGGCAAGGACCTGGAAACCACCCGCAAGACCTGTGCGAAATTCCGCAACAACCCGGTGGGCATTTTCAACTTCGTCGAAGGCACGCGCTTTACCGAGGGCAAGCACAAGCAACAACAGTCACCCTTCAAGTACCTGCTCAAGGCCAAGGCCGGCGGCATTGCCTTTGTACTGGATGCGATGGGCGAGCAGCTTGAATCCCTGGTCAACGTGACCATCCACTACCCCGCCGGCCGCCCGGGTTTCTGGGACTTGCTGTGCGGGAACGTTGCGGACGTGGTGGTGCACTTTGAAGAGCTGAAGATTCCGCCGCAATTCATTGGCAAGAACTATGACCAGGACGGCGAATACCGCCTGCAGTTTCAGGGCTGGATCAACCAGTTGTGGCAGGACAAGGATGCGTTGCTGGAACAGATGCATCGGGAGTATCCCGCCAGGAAATAAGCCGTCGAAGACCTCACTCCTTCGATGTTGCATCTTAAGGAGCAAAGGCGGCTTGGTTCCGGTTCTCGACGAAATCAAGGTGGGTACTTAGCCAACACTCGCCGTTAATACGGGATGCACTGACTTTGGCTCCATCTGCATGAACGACAATGCTGCCGAATTTGTCGGAGCGAATGTCGCCATCGCCTGAACCAAACGATCAGCGTCATATTGCTGCATGAAAGCAGTGCGACTGTGATCCCCTGCCGCCCGCATGGTTGGCATTGTAAGGGTGTCCAGTAATCTACCAGCCGAAAGAATCCGATCTTCAATCGACGACATCGATGGTCGGTCCCGGTCAAAAGAGCTCAGCTCAGTTGGGATTGTCCTATCGACCGCTTCAAATATGACGGGTTTAAAAGAACTCTCATCACGCTTTGAAAAGTAGTCGTCCAACCGGAAAGGCACTCTGTCGATAACTGGACTCAGGCGAAGTTTAATTTCGCTACCTCTCTCTATAGAAGATGGCCGAAGGTCCATTTCGAGCGACGGTACAAACCGGGTAACGCGCTCGGGACTCAGGCTCCGCTCATGCACGCTTACGGACGATAGGTCGTTTTCCAGGTTTTCAGCAATTGGTACCAATACCGACCCCGGATTCACTTCGGCCAGCGAGCTGGGGGAAGCAAATATAAAGTCCGTCGCCTTTAACTGTGAAGCTTCGAGCGCATCCAGGTACAGCAATTTGATCTCGGGGCCAGCGCCTGATACTCCCGCGCTAACCTCCACACCGTGTACCAGTGAAATGCCATTGATCGTCGCCCGGTTTTGCTTACTGATCGTCAACGCGCTGAAATCGGTGATGCCAGTCTGACTCAAGTCTATCTTGTCGACACCTTGGCGAAATCCCCGCATCGCATTGTTGTAATTCGACACACCTTCCTGCTTCGCAACGACAAATACATTGGACGCTTCGTTATCGTGGCTATACACCTTCCCCGTCAATGAGGCGATCAACTGTCCGTAGGCATCAGTTGAGTAACTGACGCCTCCAGCACCTCCTTTCAGGGTCACTGTGCCCGGAGCATCGCGTGATATCTCAAGGGTAACGGTAGTCTTTTCACCGGCAGAGATTTCACTGAGAAAGACTGGAGCAACGAACGTATCCTGGAACTTGAACTGGCTCGACTTTACATCAGCGGCTAACTGATTTTTCAGTAAAAGGGTTTGCCCTTCACCCAGTTCAACAATGACACCTGCCTCTTGCTGGTTGAGCTGTAGATCACCGAACTGTTTACCCTTGAAACCGACCAGGTTGATCACTTCACCGCGAACGGGATCAAAATTGACGACTGTGTCGATTCCACCACTACGCCGGTGAACGACGAAAAGGTCCTTGCCTGCGCCCCCAACCAAGGTATTTTTCCCACGACCACCGTTAAGTAAGCTGTCCGACGGACCGGCCACCAGCCAGTCATTACCGTCACCACTGAGCAGGTTCTGAATCGTGCCGGGACTCTTCACTGTCAAGCCGACGCCCCCGATGGATGCCGTGCCTGTACTCAGATCAATCGAGACATCGGCGCTAACGGCTGCGGCATTAATCGTATTGCGCCCGCCCGGTGTGCCATTAAGCCCATCGTCGAGAACTGTGCGCGCATTCTGTCGTTTAGCCGCATCGACAAACTCATTAGTATAGAAATAGCTATCGTCGCTCGTAGCCTCGGCACCATAGAGTCGAAGCGACCAACTGTTGAGCGTGACCGGCAGGCCGTTGGCAGTATTAATCACCTGCAATGTCCAGTCCCCAGCCGAGCGTTCACCCCAGTCATGGGTCGACATAAAGGTGTATTTAAATTCACCCGACTGAATGCTGCCGACGTCCGCTTCGTTAGCTCCTGTCGCGGCCACCGGGATCTTGCCTACCCGGTCAAGCAACACGCTTTGGGTGCCATTGGGTGAAATCAATTTGACGACCAGATCGCCTAACCGTCCGACCTGAGCGTCAACATCGACTTCCACGTGTTCGATGTTCAATTCACCCTGTATCGCCAGTTTTGGCGCGATTAGCTTCCCTGAAGCAACGGCCTGTTCAAGCGCACCACTCGATGCAGTGAGAGACTTTTCATTCGCGCCGGTACTTTGCGTCATCCAACTCTCAGCCAAGCGCACGGCAGCCCGCGCGTCCACTTTGCCGAAACCATAGTCGTGGCTGGCGTGCATCCCCCCACCATTCCAGTTACGAGCACCGTTATCGCTCCACTGTGTGGACGAGTCCTCCACACTCCGCGCAGACATAGCGAGTATTTGCTGCACGTCGCGGTAGCCCAGATTGGGGTTAGCTTGCAACATCAGAGCGATCACACCGGAGACAATCGGTGCAGCGAAACTGGTGCCTTGCATCGCGCTGTAATCATTGCCAAACGTAGAGCCACGTTCGGTTTCCAGCTTGTAACTGGTGGACCAGACGTTATTGCCCGGAGCCGAAACCAGCAGACTCACGCCGGGATTGGAGAAAGGTGTCGAGCCCACCTCCAACGTTGACAGATCCGCCTGCGAATTGAGCGCACTGACCTGGATCGAAAAGCGGTTGTTGTTGATCAGCGAGCCTTGAGAACTACCGCCAGTCCCACGTTTGTTCCCGCCCGAGGTGACGATTAACGTTCCGAGGCCGCCTCGGCCATTGCTCGCGGCATAGCGTGCGTTACTGATCAACGCACTTGCCGTGTTGATTTGCCCTCCTTGCAGATTGCTTAAGGCAAAGTCCTTGGTGAACCCCCAACTGTGATTGGCAATGTCATAGCCGAGCATCTTGCCCATGCCTGTCAGGTCTTCACCGCTGTTGGCCAAGTAATGGCCGCCCAGTGTTGCCTCGTGGGCAATTCCGACCCCGCCCAGCGTATTTTTTGCCGCCACCATGACACCCGCGACCATCGTGGCGTGATTCGATACCAAGGCCGGCAGGGTCTGATCTGTGTGTTGAGTCCGCAACCAGACCTGGTCGACATTCGGTGCTAAATCGGGGTGCTGGATATCGAAAATTTCCGGAGCGGTAGAGAACTCTCCACCCGGTTCGAATTGGCCGATGCGTACGCCCTTGCCGGTGTAGTCCTTCCAGACCGGCAGCACATCAATGTCGTTCAAGTACCACTCTTGTGCAGCCAGCGGGTCACTCGGGACATCTGGGGTGAGCAGTGTGACGGTCGCACACATGGGCGCCAGTTCGCCGGTCTTCAAGTCCACAACCGAGGTCGCCGGGTTACCGGCCTCATCCACCAGGCCATACTTAAAACTGAAAATTCCGGTGAAACGCGGATCGGGGGTAAATAGCACATCACCCTGTTCAGTGAGACTCACACTACCGCCAATCGCGTCGACAACAGAAGCAATACGCAAGTTGCCTTTGCTGTTGAGACGCTGATCGTTTGCAAGCACGCTTGCTGCCGAAATCAGGTGAGGCTGAGCACGATCAAATTCATTTCCGGCCAGATTGACCCGTAATGCATCCGCCACTGGCATCGCATTGGGTTGTTGGAGGTCCACCGCCGAAATATCTGCGAAGTTCAGCTTCTGGATATTGCTCAGGGTCAGGGTGCCGTCACGCCCAGTGACCTTGTCGGTTACGGTGTAACCCAAGTCGGTTGGACTGATCGTGTAATCGCCGTACCTACCATGCAGCGTCACCAGATTGATTCCCCCACCACCGTCAATGACCGCGTTACCGTGGCCGGCCTCGATCACATCATGACCCGCGCCACCATAAATCCGATCCATGCCGGCCCCGGCGTGAATGATGCTGCCACCGGCCGACGCCATGATCGCATCGCCCTTGGGCCCCGCGTAAATGAGTGCCTTACCACTTCCTCCGATAATGGTGTTGCGGCCTGCGCCACCCACCAATACATCGTTGCCGCCACCGCCCACTAATGTCGCGCCTCCAAAACCGCCTTTTATAAAAACCCCGGACTGACCACCGCTGATTAGATAGTCATGACCCCGACCACCTTGAGCAATGGTCAACCCGGCCTGAGCCATGTTCAGCGCAACGCCCTCATCGCCGACGATAATCGCCGTGTCGCGTCCACCGTTGCCATGGATATTTTGAGGTCTGTCGGAAGAGCTAATGACAAACACATCGTCACCCACTCCGCCGTTATAAATGTTGCTACCCGCACCACCCACCAACCAACTGCCCGTTGACGCAGCGGTCAAGGTGTCATTGCCGCTACCGGCGTACAGGTTAGTGACGCCCAGTTGGCCCGCATCGAGGGTTTCATCGGCGGTGCTGCTACTCGCGTAAGCGGTAGTGGTGGTAGTGCCAGTGGTCGACACTACTTTGCTGCCATTACCTTCCGCCGTCAGCGTGCTGCTGACCGTGTCCCCCAGGAAGTTGACCGCCAGGGCTTCACGAGTCTCGCCATTGATCACAAAGGAACCGCGCGCAACCACGCTGTTACCCTGGCGAATATCACCACTGACCGGTGTAGCCGTGACGTTGATCTGAGTGATGCCGAGCTCAGCTAAAGTCTTGAGTTCGCCCGCATCGCTTTTGCCGTCGTGAGACGCATCGACCCAAACCCGCAACTGGCTCCATATGTCATCACGCTGATCAATCACTTGATCAGCGTTGCTGTCGACACTGGCCAGCGCCGCAAAACCTTCTTTATACAACGCCTGGCCCGCCAGACCGTTGCCCCCCGAAGTGCCCCGGAAGTACTCGGAAAACATCTGGCTGACATCCTTGATTTGCCCGCTGCCATCGTCGATCACCAACATCCCGGTAGCTCGGTCTGCCCAACCGCTGCGCTTGAGTGTCCCGCTATGGTCTGTATCGAACAACACACCGTCGCTGATCGGCGTCATTTGCACGCCATCGCCAGTCAGGTCCAATAGCAACGGATCGACGTACGTGTTCACGGTGGTCAGCGCTGCCAATCCGTTCAATGTCACTGCATTGCGCAAACTGAAATCCGGCGCCTTACCTGAGGGGCGATGGTGGTAGAACTGCGACAAGTAGTCGCTTGGACGAACGTTAGGATCAAGCTGAATTTCGCCGGGACGAATACCGCCAGTTGCCAGACTGCCAAGCTGGACGGATGTGAAATCGGTTTTGTTCAGGGTTTGGTCGTTGAAGAACACGCGATGGGTAGGGGCGTTTTGAGTGAAGCCGTTGGTTACGTCTTCACGGGCCTGGTCTTCGTTGGGGATTTTTTGTTGGGGCTTTGGGTCGGGGGTGATTTGGATGTTGATGTGGTTGATAGGTGGCGCGCCGGCAGCCGTTTCTACAGGCGGACCAAAGAGCCCAGTTGCAGCGTTTCCAAGTTGGCTCGCAACACTGGTTAAAAAAGTCAATGTACCCGAAGGAGAGTCGACCCGATCAATCCAGTTTTTTGCCAGTATTCTGTTTTGTTCTGTACCGGCAGAACTTGCTGTTGACATCAATACATCCGTTCGGGCTGCCAGGCTCAACTCGGCTGGTAGACTCCCTGCTGCGTCGAGTGCAGCTTGCCAATACCCCTCGCGGCTGCGTTCACTCATGATTGACAACACCGAGTTCAATGTCCAGGCGTCAGCCGGCAGGCCATTTTTTTTAAAAACATCGGTATGAAAACCCCAAGCCTCTCCGTAATTTATATCAGAAGACAACACCCCGTTATTCTGCTGAAGCTTATCCAGTAACTTATTAATATAAGCGCCAGCCATCTCAAGTCGAATTTTATCTATGCCTTCCGGCGACATTGGCACCCCCATTTCAGAAGCAGTAAGCTTCATAAAATTAATGGCCACCTCGCCTGCAACAGAGTTACCTTTAGCTACACCATTCGCCAAGGTTGCATATTTGTAACCTTTAGCTGATAAAAAATCATACATAGAACCGGGACCTTGCGAATCCAAAAGACTCCGAGCATGGTCCAGGTCAGCGCTAGTTAATGTCTGCGTCACAGCAACACTCCTTAATTCTTGACTTTAGATAATACAAATGCTCTTACAGCGCCGACAATCTCTCTCCACGCCTTCATTTTCTCCGGAGTGAAATCGACGCTAACCAACGCACCAATTTCTTCTAATACATACCTTCCTTCACAGGTATAGAGCCTATTCTCCCTAGCCAACCAAAGGCATTCGAATACAATAGAAATCTCGCCACCACTCTCCAGCCAGTAATACCTATTTAAACTTTCGGTAAAAACCCTATCGTTTCCGTCTACATAAAGCAGGCCAAGATCCTCATCAAAACGCACATGTTCTTTCCATTGCGCAGGTGTTCTCCAAAGAAAAAAATCAAGTGCATAACGCATATCATTATTTGGTCTACGAAGTGGCTCCAACTTAACACCAAGCCCTTCAAACTCCAGTGCTTGCACAAAGTAAGTCGTATGATTTGCGGGCATCATCTCCGGCCAAGTCATGACCATCTGCAACGACACTAGACTTGCATCACAGCCTTTTTTGTTATGGATAAAGCCGTTCTCCCAAGAACTTTTACCTTCGTATTCCGGCCAAAACGCACTGTATTTACGTGACACTTTGATCACATGCCCATTCAACTTTCCACAAACCATATCTTCAGCTAAAGAAACACCTATGGAGTAACAATAAAAAAACATCACTCCGACTAGAAACAACAAACACTTCTCCCGTGTCATGAGAGCGCTCCTTTGTGCTTCAAACAAAATTTAGCCAACCAAACAGAGCCATCATTTTATAACGGGTGACGGATTCGAAACCCACATCAAGAATTCAACCGCCAAACAGATCAATTTCAATACTTACTAGCCTAGTCGCAATCAGTTATAAATCACTCATCAGGCTTCCGACAATTTTGTAGGCTCCTTCCGATAATCTCTTGCCGATTGTAGGATCACACCACTGTATAAATTATTATGAGACGCCTACTTGACAGCCAAATTTCCGCCCATCATTTTTTTAAAAAGCCCAAGGCAAAATCGTCCATGCCTCTTATATCCGCATGCTCCACCGAGTATTGATAAGCACCTTGCATGTTGATGGCGAATTTACGCGCCACGCTGTTAACAGTTTCATGTTCATTAACATAAACCTCTCGGCCGTCGCTCCCCAAAAATGTGCTGACCCGAGTTCTTCCGATCCTGAAACTTGTAATGGGACCTGCATCGAGAAGTGGAACATCAATGACAGTGCGGTCTACTCCATCTTCCGGTATTGGGAGATACCAAAACTGAAGAGTCATCAGCCCTTTATCGGAGCCTGCTTTAGCCTCTACAATTTTCATCTCGGGATATTCAACAACCACTTCTATCTTGCCGTCTTGTTTGTAAGCGACAAAATGGCACTCCTCTTCAGTCAACTCAGTCTGAAAAGGATAAGCAACCATTGCTTCAGACGAAACCTTACAGATTGCAAAAGCAGCCCCACAGAACAAGAAACTCAAAATTACCAAGCCCACCATAGCTGCATATTTTTCAAGCATTAAAACACTTCCAAAAAACTTGGTGAATTAAGAAACTCATATAAAACCAAAAAACATCACAGCAAACCGTTGGGCTAGCAAAAGCCCCTACTGCACGATAAAAACTCAGCGCTCTCTCAAGCTTTCATTCGCATATTGCTGCAATGGACTCAAAAAATACTCAATCACTCGACGTTGATCTGTCTTGACTTCAGCCGTCACCGACATACCGGGGGACAAGGACACTTTTTTGCCATTCACTAATAAGTGATCGTTTTTCAGTCGTATCCGACTGCTGTAGACAAGTCCTTTCTTTTCATCCTCGATTGCATCACTGGAAATACTGATAACTTCGCCATCCACCGTCCCATATTTGGTAAAGGTAAATGTCTCCACCTTCACCGTGACGGGCTGCCCAGCCCGGACAAAACCGACATCTTTGTTTTCCAGGAAAGCCTCAACCTCAACCGGTTGATTATCGGGAACGATTACCATCAGTGGCTGGGCAGCGGTCACCACTCCACCAACGGTGTGAATCGCCAGTTGCTGGACAGTGCCAGCCACCGGGGCGTTAAGAAGTGTTAGCGATTCCTGATAGCGAGCCTTGGCAAGCTCCTGAACCAGTCGGGCCACTTTTTGATCCGCCTGTTGCTGCAAATCGAGCATGGCTCTGCGTGTCTGGGCGATGACGCCTTCACGGCGACGTCGAGCTTCTGTTTGAGCCGCAGAGAATTGCAGCACGCTAGCCTGCTGCACCCTCAAGTGACGCTGCAGATCCAGCCGAGCCTGCTCTTTCTCTAGGTATTCGTGACGAGCCACGTATTGCTGGTTCAGCAAGCGCTGATAATCCTCCGCCAACTGTGTGGCTATCGGCAGCGTTTTCAGCAGATTCGACACCTGTGCCCGAGCGGCCTGGATTTCGGCCGTACGCTGAAGGATTTCCGCATCAACCAACTCCAGGCTGCTGCGGTACTCCTGATACTGCCCCTGGAGCCAGCGCTGTGCCGAAAGCACTTGCTCAGGATTGGCATGCTGGATGGCACCGATCAAGGACTCAGGGTCTTGCTGGTGATTGATTGCATCCAGCATTGCTTTGCCACGCGCACTGTCAATTCGCGCAGCAAGAAGATCGCTCTGGATGAGCTTGATGTCTGCATCCGCGGAAGTCGGATCTAGCTCGACAAGCAACTCCCCCATCCTGACAGTCTGGCCATCACTGACATGGATGGCTTTGACCACAGCCGTTTCACTGGACTGAATCAGTTTGGTTTTACCGCTGGGCACAATCTTGCCTGAGGCGATGGCTACCACTTCTATTTTGCCGATTGAAGCCCACAGCACTACGAGTACGGCGAACGCCATGATGCCCCAGATAAAAACGCGAGGCGCCGGGTGTACAGGCTTATCCTGGAGTTCCAAAGCTGCCGGTAAAAACTGGACTTCATGTGGCAAGCGCTCAGGCGCGTCCATCTGCTTGCGCTGACGCCAGCACTGGCGCCAGGAATCGCGATATCGGTGCAATAGTTCAAGACTTGCGCTCATGAGAAGATCGCTCCTTGAGTCAAAATATTTTTCATCCCTGCCTCACATAGAGAGGTCAGTAGTGAACATTGTTGTCTCGTGTCTTGATGGCTCAGCCTTGCTGCATACGGTGCAAGCGACAGTAATGCTCCGCTTGTTGGGCGAGCAGTTCGGAATGTGAGCCCTGTTCAACGATTTGCCCTCGATCCACAACCAGGATGCGATTTGCTTCACGTACGGCCGATAGACGGTGAGCGATGATGATCACGCTGCGCCCTCGGCAAATGGTTTGCATGTTCTGCTGGATGATTCGCTCTGATTCGTAATCCAGAGCGCTGGTGGCTTCGTCGAAGATGAGAATGCGCGGATTGCCTATCAATGCTCGAGCGATAGCCACACGCTGGCGCTGCCCGCCGGATAGCGAAGCTCCGTGTTCTCCAACGACGGTGTCGTAGCCTTCTGGCAACTCCAGAATGAACTCATGAGCTCCCGCCATTTGAGCGGCATCGATCACAGACTCAAGGGGAGCCGCGGGGTCAGTCAGTGCAATGTTTTCGCGAATGCTGCGGTTAAACAGCATGCTGTCCTGCAACACCACCCCAATCTGTCGGCGTAGCGATGAAACATCCGCCAGCGCCAAATCCATGCCATCGACCAATACCCGGCCACGCTCAGGGACGTACAGCCGTTGCAAAAGGCGGGTCAATGTACTTTTTCCAGAGCCAGACCGGCCGACTACACCAATGACTTCACCGGCCTCGATACGCAGGCTCACCCCGCGCAAAACTTCCGAGCCATCGGTGCGATACCGGAAATGCACTTGGTCGAACTCTATTCGGCCCTTAAGCGGCGGCAGCGTACTGCGCGTGCCTTTGGCCAACTCGGTGGGGGTATTGAGAATATCGCCCAAGCGCTGAACCGAAACACCTGTCTGCTGGAAGCTCGTCCATAACTGCGCCATGCGCATAATCGGTTGCGATACCCGACCGGCAAGCATGTTAAAGGCGATCAACTCACCCACCGAAAGCTGCCCGCCAATGACTAACTGTGCGCCTAGCCAGAGCGTCGCTACAGTGACCAATTTGCCAATCAGGGAGACACTTTCATTTGCGACAGTGGACAGGTTTTGGGTTTTGAAACCCGCCGCAACATAGGCCGCCAACTGGTTGTCCCACTTGCGCATCACCTGCGGTTCGACAGCCATCGACTTGACGGTATCAATACCATTCACGACCTCCACCAGAAAAGCCTGGTTCTCGGCACCTCGAGCAAAACTGTCTTGCAGTCTCGATCTCAATACTGGCGTGATAAATAGCGAGACCAAAATATAAAGCGGTAATGACAAAAGCACGATTAACGTCAACCAGCCGCTGTAATAGAACATCACGACGATGAACACCACTGAAAACAGGACGTCCAGCAGTAACGTAACGGCATTGCCAGTGAGGAAGCTGCGGATATTTTCCAGCTCTCGCACACGCGCTATTGAGTCACCTACCCGCCGCGCCTGAAAGTAGGCCAACGGTAGATTGATTAAATGTTGAAATAAGCGTGAGCCAAGCTCCACATCAATACGGCTGGCGGTATGGGCAAATATGTAGCTTCGTAAACTACTGAGCGCCGACTCAAAGATCATCACCGCCAGCAAACCTGAGGCGATGACATCTAACGTAGTTAAACCATGGTGCACCAGTACTTTGTCCATCACTACCTGAAAGAAAAGGGGTGTCACCAATGCAAAAAGTTGCAGAACAAAAGAGACGAGTACGATTTCGCCCAGCAGCCTTCGGTATTTGACGATGGCCGGAATAAACCAGGTGAAATCAAAGCGTGAAGTCTCACCCAGAACTCCCGATCCGGAGCGCATCAACACCAGCCCCCCCGTCCAACGAGTTTCCAGATGTTCTAAACTGATTACCTCGGGCCCGTTGCAGCAAGGATCCTTGATGAGTACCTTACCGTTATCAATCTTCGCAATAATAAAAAAAGAGCCATCACGATCCGTAGCAATAGCAGGCAGCGGAGTACGATTAAGGCGGGAGGTCGTTGTTTCCACTAGCTTGGACTTAAGCCCTAATTTTCGAGCAGCCAAGAGCAAATCAGATTGACTTAACAGCTGAACTGAAGAATTCAGTTGGTAACGCAACTGCTCGACCGACGCCGCAATATTATGAAAACGGGCCAACACGACTAAACAGACAGCGCCAGTATCCAAATCAATACTCAAGTCTGCTGGATCAGAATTTGTTGCTTCTTCGCTCATAGTGAACCCAAAGACGCCTAAAAAATGAATTAACTGCTCGCAATACGAGAATGACCACTCATGAACAAAAACATGATGTCGAACAGAAGACTAACTACCAGTTTTTTTTGAATTTCGCTCAAAGCGGCGCATGAATATCTGGTGGAAGGAAGTCGCGCACCGAATCATAATCCTTAGCCAAATAGATGCTCAGGTCGGACAAATCGTCAGGACTCAACACTCCAGCAGCCTGTTTCAATTTCAGGGTATTAACAATATAATCGTAGCGAGCATTGTTGTACTCCCTGACAACACCATAGAGTTGGCGTTGTGCATTAAGCACATCGGCGACGTTACGGGCCCCCATCTCCCAACCCATCTTATTTGCATGTACGGATGCCTGACTGGAACGAATACTTTGACGTCTTGCAACAACCTGTTCAATATCGGAGTTAATGGTTCGATAAAGGTTTCTAGTGCTCTGCACTACTTCACGGAGCTTATCTTCTCTTTCATATTGGCTTTGAGACAACTGTTCAGTCGCTTCACGCACTTGCGAACGAGTCATACCACCCGAGTACAACGGAATATTGAGTTCGAGGCCAATGCTACGTTGGGAGGCATCACCTTGATAATTACTTCCACCCACGCTAGCACCATCACCTTTGCGATAGGAAATAACAGCATCGAGAGTGGGGGCAAACCCGGACTTTCGCTGAAGGATAGTATGCTCTGCCGCTATAACTGAAAAATTGCTTGCTTTAAGAAGTAAGTTTTCCTGCACCGCTTGGTTAACCCAGGTGCTCACGTCATTAGGTACTGGCGCTTCGAGAGGTAATTGGTGCTGAATACCCTCAATGGTGGTGTAGTCTCGATTGGTAAGGCGATATAGATACCCGAAAGCATCATCAACTTTACGCTCCGCCGACTTGCGGTTGGCCATGGCATTGTCGTAGGCGGCCTGGGCATCTAATGTATCGGTAATGCTAGAGGCTCCGCTCTCAAGGCGTCCTTGTGCCTGTTTTTGTTGACGCTGCATTGCTGCTTCTTCCGCCTTCGATGCAGCAAGCATATCCAGTGCGCGCAGTGTCTGAAAGTAAGCTTCTGCAGCAACGAGGACCAACGATTGCTCCTTTGCTGAAAACTCGAGTTCGGCTTGGGCCGTACTGGCATGAGCGGCCTCAAGCTGAAACCAACGATCAGCTCGAAACAGTGGTTGATTTAAACTTGCATGAAAAACAGAGTCACTACGGGTGCGATTGAAAGAAGGGGCGTCCTGATCCACTCTTATAGATTGGACCGACGTGCCGGCATTTAAAGAGGGCAATAGACCCGCGCGAGCTTGGGAGGTTATTTCCCTGCGAGCTTTATATTGATGTCTAGCTGCGGAAAGCTGTGCATCATTGGCAGCTGCCTCATAATAAACACTTAGCAAATTGGCACGATCAAAACGATTATTTGCAGATGCAAATGATGACTGGCCAGCCAGGTTAACGGCTAACACGACAACAATCGCGAACCAAATTAACACCTCACTTATTGATACCGACAAGTAAGAGTTTTGACACCCTGATTTCATGCACTTATTTCCTTAAATCGATAAAAAATTCTCGACCAACCTTTAAGAAAAAGGCGTCGAGAAGATTAATCTCATTTAGAAATAAATATCACCCACCCACTTCCGACGAGACCGTAGTCCAAATCCGATTATCGACTACGCTTTCGTCACCGGTTAAGTCAGACCTTACATACACATGCCAGACTCAACGGACTAGTAATACATCATCAAAACAAAAAACCCGAAAAAATTTCGTTCGCGTATCGATTGCAGTTTCAGGGTTGGATCAACCAGTTGTGGCAGGACAAGGACGCGTTGCTTGCGCAGATGCACCACGAATATCCAGCCAAGTCTTGAGTCGCCTGTTCCGGCCCCATCGCGAGCAAGCTCGCTCCCACAGTTGATCTTCAGTGCACACAAAATCTGTATTCCATAGGGAACCGATGTGAGAGCGGGCTTGCCCGCGATGGCGATTTTAGGGACAAAAAAACCCGCCGTTGATCACTCATTGGCGGGTTTTTCATTTGCGGCTAGCGCTTAGATCGCACCACGCTCACGCAGCAGACCCAGCACTTGCTTGACGCTTTCCTCCAGCGACACGGACTGGGTGTCGATCACCAGGTCGGCATCCAGCGGCACGTCGTACGGGAAGGACTCGCCCGGGATGTTATCCCCGGCCGCTGCGTACAAACCTTGCGGATCACGCTCGGCGCAGACTGTCGGCGAAGCCTGGACATAGACCGTCAGCAGACGCTCCTTGCCGATCAGTTCACGGGCCTGCTCACGACCTTCGGCGCTCGGCGCAACGAACGCTGCCAGGGTCAGCAGACCGGCTTCGTTGAACTGACGCGCGACGTGCGCGGCACGACGCCAGTTCTCGGTACGCCCGGCGCGGTCCTGTGGCAGACCTTTGTTCAGGTCGTGACGCAGGTTCTGGCCATCGAGCACGAACACTGCTCGGCCCAGGTCGAACAGCTTGCGTTCAACCGCGTAGGCCAGCGTGCTTTTGCCCGCGCCGGACAAGCCGCTGAACAACACGGTGGCCGGTTGCTGGCCGAAGCGCTGGGCGCGTTCTTCGGTGGCGACGTGCGCGAGTTTGCCGTGATGCGTGCTACTGCCGTGCGCCACTGGTTGAGCGATGATCATGCCGGCGGCGACGGTGCCATTGGTCAAACGATCGATGACGATGAACGAACCGGTGGTGCGGTTGCTCGCGTAACCGTCCAGCGCGATGGCTGCATCGAGGCTGATCTTGACCCGACCGATCTCGTTCAGCTGCAAGGCACTGGCAGGGCCTTCTTCCAGGGTGTTCACGTCAACGCGGTTGACAATGCTGGTGATCGAACCCGGCACGTACGTCGTAGCGCGCTTGATGTCGTATTTCTTGCCCGGCAGCATCGGCTCTTCGGCCATCCACACCAGCATGGCATCGAAGCCGTCAGTCACTTGCGGCTGGTTGTCGGCATGCACCAGCAAGTCGCCGCGGGAGATATCGATCTCGTCTTCCATGGTCAGCGTCACCGCTTGACCCGGACCTGCATGCTCCAGCTCACCTTCGAAGGTGACGATGGATTTCACGCGACTGCTCTTGCCCGACGGCAGCACCACGACTTCGTCGCCCTTGTGCACGACGCCACTGGCCAGGGTGCCGGCGAAACCACGGAAGTTCAGGTTCGGACGGTTGACGTACTGCACCGGGAAACGCAGGTCGGTGTAGTTGCGGTCGCTGGCGATTTCGACGGTTTCGAGGATTTCCATCAGCGACTGGCCGGTGTACCACGGCGAGCGCTCGGACTTGTTCACTACGTTGTCGCCCTTGAGCGCCGACATCGGTACGAACGCCATGGTGGTCGGCTTGAAGGCGATGCCTTCGGCGAACTTCAGGTAATCGGCCTTGATCGACTCGAACACGTTTTCGTCGAAGCCGTTGAGGTCCATCTTGTTGATGGCGACAACGATGTGCTTGATGCCCAGCAACGAGGCAATGAAGCTGTGGCGACGGGTCTGGGTTTGCACGCCGTAACGGGCGTCGACCAGGATGATCGCCAGGTCACAGGTGGATGCACCGGTGGCCATGTTGCGGGTGTACTGCTCATGGCCGGGAGTATCGGCGATGATGAATTTGCGTTTGGCGGTGGAGAAATAGCGGTAGGCGACATCAATGGTGATGCCTTGCTCACGCTCGGCCTGCAAGCCATCGACCAGCAACGCCAGGTCGATATCTTCACCGGTGGTGCCGACTTTTTTCGAGTCGCGGGTGATGGCTTCCAGATGATCTTCGTAGATCATTTTGGAGTCGTGCAGCAGACGCCCGATCAGGGTGCTCTTGCCGTCATCGACGTTGCCACAGGTAAGAAAGCGCAGCATTTCCTTGCGTTCGTGCTGGCCCAGATAGGCGAGGATGTCCTCGCTGATCAAATCAGATGCGTGCGACATGACAACCCCTTAGAAATAACCCTGACGTTTCTTTTCTTCCATCGAGCCTGCGCCATCGTGATCGATGACCCGGCCCTGGCGTTCGGAAGTTCGCGTCAGGAGCATTTCCTGAATGATGTCGGTCAGGCTGGTGGCCTCGGACTCGACCGCACCGGTCAACGGGTAGTCACCCAGTGTGCGGAAACGGACCTTCTTCTTGACGATGCGCGCCTTGTCTTCATCGCTCAGGTGATTGAGCAGGCGTTCGTCGTCGATCATGATCCAGGTGCCATTCATCTCGATGACGTCGCGCTCGGCGGCGAAATACAGCGGCACGATCGGGATGCCTTCGAGGTAGATGTACTGCCAGATGTCCAGTTCGGTCCAGTTCGACAACGGGAACACGCGGATCGATTCGCCCTTGTTGACCTTGCCGTTGTAGACGTTCCACAGCTCGGGACGCTGGTTTTTCGGGTCCCAGCGGTGCTTGGTATCGCGGAAGGAATACACGCGCTCTTTGGCACGGGACTTCTCTTCGTCACGACGGGCACCACCGAAAGCAGCATCGAAACCGTACTTGTCGAGGGCCTGCTTGAGGCCTTCGGTTTTCATGATATCGGTGTGCTTGGCACTGCCGTGGGTCAGCGGGTTGATGCCCTGCGCAACACCCTCGGGATTCACGTGCACCAGCAGGTCAAGGCCCAGTTCTTCGACCATGCGGTCGCGGAACGCGTACATTTCCTTGAACTTCCACTGGGTGTCGACGTGCATCACCGGGAACGGCAGTTTGCCCGGGAAGAATGCCTTGCGCGCAAGGTGCAGCATCACGGCGGAGTCTTTACCGACGGAGTACAGCATCACCGGGTTATCGAACTCGGCGGCGACCTCGCGGATGATGTGGATGCTTTCGGCCTCCAGCTGTTTCAGATGCGTCAGTTTGTCGACCATGGCTACTCACGAAAACGATCTTATGGACGGCCAGCGGGCCGTGTTCGAGCGGGGAATCCTAGCACAGCGACCTCTTCTAATCAGGACGCCAACTAGATCGAAAGAGCATATGAATATGCCTGCCTGTTTGGGCTGTGGAACTGCGAACTCTTCCTTGTAGGAGCTGCCGGAGGCAGCTCCTACAAAAGCGATCACATTGCAGTCGGAAATCAAATCGGATTCGGGCAATCGATGAAGATGTGTTCCAGCGCAAAGCGCCGCGCCAGATAATCCCCCAGCGCCTGAACGCCGTAGCGCTCGGTGGCATGGTGACCGGCGGCGATGAAGCTGATGTCGTTTTCCCGGGCGCTGTGGAAGGTTTGCTCGGAAGCCTCGCCGCTGAGGTACAGATCGACGCCTGCCAGTATGGCCTGATCGATGTAACCCTGGCCACCACCGGTGCACCAGCCGACGCGGCGGATCATCGCGCTGCCTTCGATCAACAGCGGCTCACGGCCCATGACTTCCTTGACGCGGCGGGCGAAATCCCGGGGCGTCATCGGCTCATTCAGCGAGCCGACCAGGCCGACAATCTTCAGATTGTCCGGGTCCAGCGGGCCTTCGACGGTGATGTCGAGTTGCCGCGCGAGCTGCACGTTATTGCCGACGTCCGGGTGCAGATCCAGCGGCAGGTGATAGGACAACAGGCTGATATCGTGCTTGAGCAGGGTCTTCAAGCGGCGCTGCTTCATGCCGGTGATGCACGGGTTCTCGCCCTTCCAGAAGTAGCCATGATGCACCAGCACCAGGTCGGCATTGGCCTCCACGGCCGCATCGAGCAAGGCCTGGCTGGCAGTGACGCCACTGACAATGCGCATCACTTGCGGACGGCCTTCGACCTGCAGGCCATTGGGACAGTAATCGGCGATTTTGGCGCTGTTTAGGTAACGGTCGGCTTCTTCGACCAGGGTGCTCAGGGCGACGGCCATAAAAGACTCCTAAATATCCCGTTCAGAGGCGCGTGCGGCCTCGTATAATGCGCGTCATTATGAGCGGTCTCATACCGCCTGCAACTCTCTCAGGAAGTGCTTAATGCTCAAGGCGCTGCGTTTTTCCGGCTGGCCGCTGCTGGCCGGCGTGCTTGTCGCTCTTTTGATAATCCAGCGTTACCCGCAGTGGGTCGGGCTTCCAAGCCTCGACGTCAATCTGCAACAAGCGCCGCAAACCACCAGTATGCAGCAGGGCCCGGTGTCTTATGCCGAAGCGGTATCCACCGCGGCGCCGTCGGTGGTGAACCTGTACACCACCAAAGTCATCAACAAACCCAACCATCCGTTGTTCGAAGATCCGCAGTTCCGTCGCTTCTTCGGCGATAACTCGCCCAAGCAGAAACGCATGGAATCGAGCCTCGGCTCCGGCGTGATCATGAGCCCGGAAGGCTACATCCTGACCAACAACCACGTGACCAGCGGCGCCGACCAGATCGTGGTGGCGCTCAAGGACGGCCGGGAAACCCTGGCGCGGGTGATCGGCAGCGATCCGGAGACTGATCTCGCGGTGCTGAAAATCGACCTGAAAAACCTGCCGTCGATCACTGTCGGGCGTTCCGACAACATCCGCATCGGCGACGTCGCGCTGGCCATCGGCAACCCGTTCGGCGTCGGCCAGACCGTAACCATGGGCATCATCAGCGCCACCGGTCGCAACCAACTGGGCCTGAACAATTACGAAGACTTCATCCAGACCGACGCCGCAATCAACCCCGGCAACTCCGGCGGTGCGCTGGTGGATGCCATCGGCAACCTGACCGGCATCAACACGGCGATCTTCTCCAAATCCGGCGGTTCCCAGGGCATCGGTTTCGCGATCCCGGTAAAGCTGGCGATGGAAGTGATGAAGTCGATCATCGAGCACGGCCAGGTGATTCGTGGCTGGCTGGGTATCGAAGTGCAGCCGCTGACCCAGGAATTGGCCGAATCGTTCGGCTTGTCCGGACGCCCGGGCATTGTAGTGGCGGGGATTTTCCGCGACGGTCCGGCACAGAAGGCCGGCCTGCAACTGGGTGATGTGATTCTTGCCATCGATGGCGAACCGGCCGGTGATGGCCGCCGCTCGATGAATCAGGTGGCGCGGATCAAGCCGACAGACAAGGTCGCGATCCAGGTGATGCGCAACGGCAAGGAACTCAAGCTGACAGCGGAAGTCGGCCTGCGTCCGCCGCCGGCTCCGGTCAAGGAAAAAGAAGAAGAGTAAGCGGCTGAGACAAGCCCCTGTAGGAGCGAGCTTGCTCGCGATGGTGTCTCAGATAAGTTTGTGGTGACTGACACACCTTCGCGAGCAAGCTCGCTCCTACAGGGGGCAGTGGTGGTTTACAGGTCGCCCAGGCCGTCGATCAGCGCCTGATTCTGCTCTGGCGTGCCGATGCTGATCCGCAGGAACTGGGCAATCCGCTGCTGCTTGAAGTGCCGGACGATCACGCCCTGCTCACGCAACTTGGCCGCAAGCCCCGCCGCATCGTGGCGGGGGTGACGGGCGAAAATGAAGTTCGCCGCCGATGGCAGCACTTCAAACCCCTTCTCCTCTAGCTGCGTAACGACCTTCTCGCGATTCTCGATCACCAACCGGCAGGTCTTGTCGAAATACTCGCGATCCTCGAACGCCGCGGCAGCGCCGACATTCGCCATGCGATCCAGCGGATAGGAGTTGAAGCTGTTCTTGATCCGCTCCAGCGCCTCGATCAGGTCCGGATGCCCGACCGCCAGCCCCACCCGCAGACCGGCCAGGGAACGGGACTTGGACAGGGTCTGGGTCACCAGCAGGTTCGGATAACGCTCGACCAGCGTGATTGCCGTCTCGCCGCCGAAGTCGATGTAGGCCTCGTCCACCACGACCACAGAATCCGGGCTGGCCTTGAGAATCTGCTCCACCGCCTCCAGCGCCAACAGGCAACCTGTAGGTGCGTTCGGGTTGGGGAAGATAATCCCGCCGTTCGGCCTGGCGTAGTCCGCCGGGTTGATCTGGAATTGCTCGTCCAGTGGCACGGCGTCGAACTTGATGCCGTACAACCCGCAGTAAACCGGATAGAAGCTGTAGCTGATGTCCGGGAACAGCAGCGGCTGATCGTGCTGCAGCAAACCGTGGAAGATGTGCGCCAGCACTTCATCGGAACCGTTGCCGAGGAACACCTGATTGCCTTGCACGCCGTAGTACCTGGCAACGGCCTGCTTGAGCAGATCGCTGTTCGGGTCCGGGTACAGACGCAGATTGTCATTCAGTTCGGTTTGCATCGCCGCAAGGGCTTTTGGCGATGGGCCGTACGGGTTTTCGTTGGTGTTGAGCTTCACCAGCTTTGCCAGCTTCGGCTGCTCACCCGGGACGTAAGGCACCAGATTCTTGACGAACGGGCTCCAGAATTTACTCATGTTCAGTTCCCCTTTTGTTCATCAACGATGCGGTATTCGGCGCTACGCGCGTGGGCGGTCAGCGACTCGCCACGGGCCAGCACGGAAGCGGTCTTGCCCAACTCGGACGCGCCCTGCTCGGAGCAGAAGATGATCGACGAGCGTTTCTGGAAGTCGTACACACCCAGCGGCGAGGAGAAACGCGCAGTGCCGGAGGTCGGCAATACGTGGTTCGGGCCGGCACAGTAGTCACCCAAGGCTTCGGACGTGTGACGGCCCATGAAGATCGCGCCGGCATGGCGGATTTTCGGCAGCCAGGCCTGTGGATCGGCAACGGACAATTCGAGGTGCTCCGGCGCGATGCGGTTGGCGACTTCGATGGCCTGTTCCATGTCGCGCACCTTGATCAGTGCACCACGGCCATTGATCGAGGTTTCAATGATCGCGGCGCGTTCCATGGTCGGCATCAGCTTGGCGATGCTGGCGGCGACCTTGTCGAGGAACTCGGCGTCGGGGCTGACCAGAATGGCCTGGGCGTCTTCGTCGTGCTCGGCTTGGGAGAAAAGATCCATGGCGATCCAGTCCGGATCGGTCTGGCCGTCGCACACCACAAGGATTTCCGAAGGGCCGGCGATCATGTCGATACCGACCTGGCCAAACACGTGGCGCTTGGCGGTGGCGACATAGATGTTGCCCGGGCCGACCACCTTGTCGACCTTCGGCACGCTTTCGGTGCCGTAAGCCAATGCGGCAACGGCTTGAGCGCCACCGATTGTGAACACGCGGTCGACACCGGCGATGCAGGCAGCGGCCAGCACCAGCTCGTTGATTTCACCGCGCGGGGTTGGCACCACCATGACCACTTCGGTGACGCCTGCAACCTTGGCCGGAATCGCGTTCATCAGCACCGACGACGGGTACGACGCCTTGCCGCCCGGCACGTACAGACCGGCGCGGTCCAGCGGCGTGACTTTCTGGCCCAGCACCGTGCCGTCGGCCTCGGTGTAGCTCCAGGAATCCTGCTTCTGTTTTTCGTGGTAGCTGCGCACTCGAGCCGCGGCGACTTCCAGCGCTTCGCGCTGCGGCACGGAGATACGGGTAAGTGCCAGTTCCAGACGCTCGCGCGGCAGGATCAGGTCGGCCATGGACTTCACGTCCAGGCCATCGAACTGGCGGGTAAAGTCCACCAGTGCCGCGTCGCCACGCTCACGCACGGCCTTGATGATGTCCAGCACCCGCTGATTGACCGAGTCGTCAGACACACTTTCCCAGCTCAGCAGATGATCCAGATGATGTGCGAAATCCGGGTCAGCAGCATTGAGTCGGCGAATTGCAGTCGGTGCGGTCATAGCGAGAGCCTCATAGGAATGGCAAAAACTCAGGCGCCCTAACTTAGCAGTCGTTTCCGCTTGGGCACCTGAGAATTCTGGCTATGAGGCGGATAGACGGGCGCGACTCAAGGTCGCGCAGGTAAATCAGCCGCGGTGTCGAGACTCCACTGCCTTGCGCAGGGTGTCGATCAACGCCTGGATACGGGCGTGCTGCATTTTCATGGATGCTTTGTTGACGATCAGCCGGGAACTGATGTCGGCAATGAAATCCTGGGGTTCCAGACCATTGGCGCGCAGGGTGTTACCGGTGTCGACCACGTCGATGATCTTGTCCGCCAGACCGATCAGCGGCGCCAGCTCCATCGAGCCGTACAGCTTGATGATGTCGACCTGACGTCCCTGTTCAGCGTAATAACGCTTGGCAACGTTGACGAACTTGGTGGCGATGCGCAGGCGGCCCTTGGGCTCGACCGCGCCAACCTTGCCGGCCGTCATCAACTTGCACTGGGCAATTTGCAGGTCCAGTGGCTCGTACAAGCCCTGGCCGCCATATTCCATCAGCACATCTTTACCGGCGACACCGAGGTCGGCAGCACCATGTTCGACATAGGTCGGAACATCGGTGGCACGCACGATCAGCAGGCGTACATCTTCCTGGGTCGTGGGAATGATCAGCTTGCGGCTCTTGTCCGGATTCTCGGTCGGCACGATGCCCGCTTCAGCCAGAAGCGGCAGGGTGTCGTCAAGGATGCGGCCCTTGGACAGTGCGATGGTCAACATGGGAAACGTCAGTCCTTATCAAGGTACTCATGCCCGGTCGCAAATGGCGCCGGACATACATCGAGCCGAAAACGGCCCGACTTCAACAAATCAACGGGCACGTCCTTATGCCCATGCAGCAGGTACTAGCCCGGAACGCGACGGATCTTGGCGCCCAGCATCTGCAGTTTTTCTTCGATGCACTCGTAGCCACGGTCTATGTGGTAGATGCGGTCGATCAGGGTGTCGCCGTCGGCGATCAGGGCCGAAATCACCAGGCTGGCCGAGGCACGCAGGTCGGTCGCCATCACTGGCGCGCCCTTGAGTTTTTCGGTGCCGGTGACGATCGCGGTGTTGCCCTCGACCTGGATCTTGGCGCCCATGCGGTGCAGCTCATAGACGTGCATGAAGCGGTTTTCGAAGATCGTCTCGATCACAGCACCGGTGCCTTCGGCAATGGCGTTGAGGGAGATGAACTGGGCCTGCATGTCGGTCGGGAACGCCGGGTACGGAGCGGTCCGCACGTTGACGGCTTTCGGCCGCTTGCCGTGCATGTTCAGCTCGATCCAGTCTTCGCCGCAGGTGATTTCGGCACCGGACTCACGGAGTTTTTCCAGAACGGCTTCGAGGATGGTCGGATCGGTGTCCTTGACCTTCACGCGGCCGCCGGTCACGGCAGCGGCAACCAGGTAGGTACCGGTTTCGATACGGTCCGGCATCACCTTGTAAGTGGTGGTGTGCAGACGCTCGACGCCGTCGATGGTGATGGTGTCGGTGCCGGCGCCGGAAACCTTGGCACCCATGGCGTTCAGGAAGTTCGCCAGGTCGACCACTTCAGGCTCGCGCGCGGCGTTAGCCAGGACGCTGCGGCCTTTGGCCAGTGCTGCGGCCATCATGATGTTTTCGGTACCGGTCACACTGACGGTATCGAAGAAGAAGTGCGCACCGCGCAGGCCGCCTTCAGGCGCCTTGGCCTTGATGTAGCCGCCTTCAACGTCGATGACTGCACCCATGGCTTCCAGGCCACGGATGTGCAGGTCAACCGGACGCGAACCGATGGCGCAACCGCCAGGCAAGGCGACTTCGGCTTCACCGAAACGGGCAACCATCGGGCCCAGCACCAGGATCGACGCACGCATGGTTTTAACCAGTTCGTACGGTGCGACCAGGGTCTTGATGGTGCGCGGGTCGATTTCGACGGAGAGTTTTTCGTCGATCACAGGCTCGATGCCCATGCGGCCGAACAGCTCGATCATGGTGGTGATGTCGTGCAGGTGCGGCAGGTTGGCCACGGTCACCGGGCCATCGCACAGCAAAGTGGCCGCCAGGATCGGCAGGGCAGAGTTCTTTGCCCCGGAGATGCGGATTTCGCCATCAAGACGAACGCCACCGGTAATAATCAATTTATCCATAAGAATCTCGACGCCCTTGGGCTCAGGTGCGCTCGGCCCAGGCCGCGCTGCTGAAAAATTTCATAGTCACCGCGTGGATGCTGCCATCAGCGATCCATGGGTTCAAATGGGCATAGATGCTCTGCTGACGCTTCACCGGGCTCAATGCCGCCAGTTCATCGCTAATCACGTTCAGCTGGAAATTGCAGCCTTCGCCCTCAACTTCTATCTGAGTTCCGGGCAGCTTTCCTTCAAGGAAGCTCTTCACTTCTACGGCCTGCATGCTCAACCTCATTCGGCGCCCTGTGCGCGCGGGTCGGACATCATACAAAAAAGCCCCGCGCCTGCGAACCCCGCCAAACAGGACTCGGACGGGGGGCTTCTTTATAGATGCGTGTCAGGGGTGCGCCAACAGCTCGGTCAGCTCGCTGACCTGAGCAATTTCACGCATGTCATCCGGCATTCCGCGGATACTCAGGGCCTTGCCGGCCGCCTGCGCATCGCGGATAAAGCACAGCAGCAACGACAAACCGACACTGCTGGACTTGGTCACCGTCGAGCAATCGACCACCAGCGCCACAGCCTTGCTGGCCTTGATCAGCGCCTTGCCCTGCTCGCGCAGGCCAGGGCCGGTGCGGTAATCCAGCACACCACTGAGTCGCAGCTCGCCCGCTTCGTCCATCTGGACTGCCGACTCACTCATTGGGCTGACTGCCCTGGCTTCTTGTCGGTGGCTTCCTTGGCCTTGGCGACTTCCCCGGCCCAACCATTGATGGTCTTGTCCAGGTCGTTGCCATTGCGTTGCATCGCATCGGCGAACTGATCGCGGAACAGCTTGCCGATGTTGATGCCATTGATGATCACGTTACGCAGTTTCCACTCGCCGTTGATCTTTTCCAGCGTGTAGGACACTGGATAGATCGCACCGCTGCTGCCCTTGACGGTCATGCCAACGGTGGTACGGTCGCCCGACTCGTCTTTGGCCGGATCAACGGTGATGCCCTGGTTGTTGTACTCCAGCAAGGCATTGCCATAGAACTGGAACAGACCCTTCTTGAAGTTTTCTTCGAAGGTCTTCATCTGCGCCGGGGATGCTTTCTTCGAGTATTTGACCGTCATGATGCTCTTGGAAATGCCCTCGGCATCCACGACCGGCCCGACGATGGTGTTCAGCGCCGCATAAAAGTCTTGCGGATCCTGCTTGTACTTTTCTTTGTTGGCCGCCAGATCGGCCAGCATCCGATTAGTGGTGTCCTGTACCAGATCGTGCGCGGAAGGCGCCGCCACGGCGTGGGACACCAACGGAAACACCGCGAGTATTACCAACAGGCCACGTCGCAAGGTAGAGATCATTTAACAGTTCCTCATTTAGCTTCTTTGCTAACGGTATTGAGCAGGAATTTACCGATCAGGTCTTCGAGCACCAGCGATGACTGCGTGTCATGGATGGTTCCACCATCCTTGAGCAGGGTATCTTCCCCGCCCACGCTGATACCGATGTACTTTTCGCCCAACAGGCCAGCGGTCAGGATAGATGCAGTAGAGTCCGCCGGAAGATTATCGATGCGTTTTTCCAACTGCATGGTCACCCGACCAGTAAAACTGTCGCGATCCAGATCGATGGCCGTGACCTTGCCGATGGTCACACCGGCCATGGTCACTTTAGCTCTGACCGTCAAACCGGCGATATTGTCGAAGTAGGCGTAAAGTTTATACGTATCGGTGCTCGGACTCGGGGACAGGCCACTGACCCGCAACGCCAACAAGAGCAAAGCCAGGATGCCAGCCAGCAAGAAAAGGCCGACACCGATTTCCAGGGTGCGGTTTTGCATCAGAAATCTCCAAACATCAAGGCGGTCAGAATAAAGTCCAGGCCGAGTACTGCCAACGAGGCATATACAACGGTCTTGGTAGTGGCACGACTGATCCCCTCGGAAGTGGGTTCGCAGTCATAGCCTTGGAATACGGCGATCCAGGTCACGACAAAGGCAAAGACGATACTTTTGATGATCCCGTTGAGCACATCGTCGGTGAACGTCACGCTGTTCTGCATGTTCGACCAGTAGGAACCTTCATAGACTCCCAGCCAGTCGACAGCTACCCACGAGCCGCCCCAGATACCCACCACGCTGAAAATCATCGCCAGCACCGGCAGGGAAATGAAACCGGCCCACAAGCGTGGCGCGATGATGTACTTGAGCGGGTCAACCCCGATCATTTCCAGGCTGGACAACTGCTCGGTGGACTTCATGTTGCCGATTTCGGCGGTCAACGCCGAACCTGCGCGCCCGGCGAACAGCAAGGCAGTCACCACCGGCCCCAGTTCACGCAGCAGCGTCAGGGCAACCATCTGCCCGACAGCCTGCTCCGAACCATAGCTGGAAAGAATGTTGAAGCCCTGCAGCGCCAGCACCATGCCGATGAACACCCCGGAGACCACAATGATCACCAGGGACATCACGCCCACCGAATGCAGCTGCTTGACCAGCAGCCCGAAGGCGCCACCGATACCGCCCCGGCCGAGCAAGGCATGGAACAGGAACAAGCTCGAACGCCCGAACACCGCCAGCGCATCGATGCCGGCCTGGCCGAAGCGGCGAACGCGTTCTATCAATGAAATTCTGCGCATCAGCGCTTCCCCAGAAGATCTGCGCGGTAATCCGTCGCTGGAAAGTGGTACGGGACCGGGCCGTCGGGTTCGCCGGTCATGAACTGACGAATGCGCGGTTCATCCGAGTTCATCAACTCGTCCGGCGTCCCCTCCCCCAGCACCTGACCATCGCCCACCACATAAATGTAATCGGCAATGCTCGCGGTCTCGGCCAGGTCATGGGACACCACGATGCTGGTGATGCCCAGCGCATCGTTGAGCAAACGAATCAGGCGCACCAGAACGCCCATTGCGATGGGGTCCTGGCCGACAAAGGGCTCGTCGTACATGAGGATCTGCGGGTCGAGCGCAATCGCCCGGGCCAGCGCAACACGGCGTTTCATGCCGCCGGAAAGCTCGTCGGGCATCAGGTCGATGGCACCGCGCAAGCCCACAGCCTGCAGCTTGAGCAGGACGATGTCGCGGATCATTTCATCCGGCAGTTGCGTATGGACCCGCAACGGAAAGGCGACGTTCTCGAAGACATCGAGGTCGGTGAACAGTGCGCCGCTCTGAAACAGCACGCCCATATGCTTGCGCGCATCGAACAGGTCGCTGCGCGACAGTTTTGGCAGATTCTGACCGTTGACCCAGACTTCGCCCCTGGTAGGCCGCAACTGGGCACCCATCAGACGCAAAAGCGTGGTCTTGCCACACCCGGAAGGCCCCATGATGCCGGTGACCTTGCCGCGCGGGATACGGATATCGACATTATTGAAAATGCTGCGCGCACCGCGCTTGAAGGACAGTCCCTTCAGCTCGACCGCGTAGGCGTTATCGGCACTCATCTAAACTCCTTGCGATGCAGCCTCTCACTCGGACGCCTGGCTTCCTGACGAAAGCACATACCTCCCGGGCAGGCCGAACTGGCGGCGAACTATATCACTGCAAAGGCTGCGCGCCCAAGGCCAAAGCCGGGGCAAGTTCAACTGCATGACGGGTTGAAAGCGCCATTTAGAAGGTTTCCCGCAACAGGTAATGACAATGCGCGACGAACTTGCGTGAGGGATTCGATCATTACCGTTATAATCGCCGACTTTTCATCAGGCTATACGATTTCTGACATGAGCCAATCCAGCGACCTGATTCAATCAGCACAACGCACCATCCGCCTCGAGGTAGAAGCCGTGCAAGGCCTGCTGCCCCATATCGATGCTGATTTCGTACGCGCTTGCGAGATGATTCTGGCCAGCAAGGGCCGCGTGGTCGTGGTCGGCATGGGCAAGTCGGGGCACATCGGCAACAAGATTGCCGCGACCCTGGCCAGCACCGGCACCACGGCATTTTTTGTGCACCCGGCAGAAGCCAGCCACGGCGACATGGGCATGATTACCCGCGACGACATCATTCTGGCGCTCTCGAATTCCGGCTCCACCAATGAAATCGTGACCCTGCTGCCGCTGATCAAGCGCCTGGGCATTCAATTGATCAGCATGACCGGCAATCCTGACTCCGCGCTGGCCAAGGCCGCCGAGGTCAACCTGAATGTTCACGTCGAGCACGAAGCCTGCCCGCTGAACCTGGCACCAACCTCGTCGACCACCGCCGCCCTGGTCATGGGCGACGCCCTGGCAGTCGCGCTGCTGGAAGCCCGTGGCTTTACCGCCGAAGACTTCGCCTTTTCCCATCCCGGTGGTGCCCTGGGCCGACGCCTGCTGCTGAAAGTGGAAAATGTCATGCACGCAGGCCAGGAACTGCCGCAGGTCCAGCGCGGCACCCTGCTCAAGGATGCCCTGATGGAAATGACCCGCAAGGGCCTGGGCATGACCGTCATTCTGGAAGCCGACGGCAAACTGGCCGGAATCTTCACCGACGGCGATTTGCGCCGCACACTGGACCGCAGTATCGACATCCACAACGCCATCATCGACCAGGTCATGACGGCCCATGGCAAGACCGCGCGCGCCGAGATGCTCGCTGCCGAAGCGCTGAAAATCATGGAAGACCATAAAATCAACGCATTGGTCGTGGTCGACAGCGAAGACCGCCCGGTCGGCGCCCTGAACATGCACGACTTGCTGCGTGCAGGAGTAATGTAATGAGTGCGGACCTGCTGCAACGCGGTAAACAGATCAAACTGGCGGTGTTCGATGTCGATGGCGTGCTGACCGACGGGCGCCTGTACTTCCTCGAAGACGGCAGCGAATTCAAGACGTTCAACACACTCGACGGCCAGGGCATCAAGATGCTGATGGCCGCCGGCGTGCAGACCGCCATCATCAGTGGCCGCAAGACTCCGGTGGTCGAGCGACGAGCCAAAAACCTCGGCATCCCGCATCTCTATCAGGGTCGTGAGGATAAACTGGTGGTACTCGACGAACTGCTGGCCCAACTCAACCTGAGCTATGAACAGGTGGCCTACCTCGGCGATGACCTGCCGGACCTGCCGGTGATTCGCCGCGTCGGCCTGGGCATGGCGGTGGCCAATGCCGCCAGCTTCGTGCGTGAACACGCTCACGGCATCACCCTCGCCCGTGGTGGTGAAGGTGCCGCTCGCGAATTCTGCGAACTGATCCTGCGCGCCCAGGACCGCCTCGATGCGGCCAATGCGGCGTACCTGTGAGCCCACTATGCTGAGCAAAAAGTTTCGCAACACCCTGATGTACAGTTGCATCGCGGCGATATTCGCCGCGGCTGGCTACTGGAACATCAGCCCGGAACGCTTCCTCGACAAGCCGGTAACGCCGGTCGATGAAAGCGCGATCGACTATTACGCCATCAACGCCCACAGCGTGCAGTACCTGCCGGACGGCAAGCTGCAATATGATCTGGTGTCCGACAAGGTCGAGCACCTGAAAGCGACCGAGGTGACATTGCTGACCAACCCCGACCTGAATGTGTTCCGCGGCACTGAATTTCCGTGGCACGTCCAGAGCCTGCACGGCGAGGTCAACCCTGATGGCACACAGGTCGAACTGATCGATGACGTGCGCATCACGCGCTTCGACGAGAAAAACCGTAAAACCCTGATCACCAGCACCCGCATGACCGTGTTCCCGCAGCAGCAATATGCGCAGACAGAGCAAGACGTTAGAATCGACGGCGCTGGCGGTGTATCGACTGGCAAGGGAATGAAGGCGTATTTGAAAGAAAGCAGGATACACCTGCTATCGAACGTAAGAGGACAGTATGAGGCTCGTTAAAACCCTCCCGATTTTGCTCAGTCTGGGCGCAGCACTGGGAAGCGTGAGCGCCTGGGCTCTGCCGGAAGATCAACAGCAGCCTATCCGCATTCAGGCCGACGATGCCCAACTGGACGACAAGCAAGGTATTGCCATCTATACCGGTGACGTGATCATTACCCAAGGTACGATGAAGGTTACCGGCAACAAGGTGACCATGACCCGCACCCCGAATGGCGACATCGACGTGGTTACCTCGGTGGGCAACCTGGCCTACTTCGAGCAACTGCAAACGGCGGGCGACACCAAACCCGTCCAGGGCTGGGGTGTGACCATCCAGTACCACGCAACGCAAAATCGCGTTGTGCTGATCGACAAGGCCAAAGTCATCGACAAGGACAACAACACCACCCAAGGTGAGAAAATCGTCTACGACACCGAGAAGAAGCTGGCCAGCGCCGGTCGCGCCACCGGCAGCAAGGTGACCGAGTCGCGTCCGCGTATCGACATGGTGATCCAGCCGAAGAAGAAAACCGACGAGAAAAAGGCCCAGTAATGGCAACTCTGAAAGCTCAGCATCTGGCCAAGAGCTACAAGAGCCGCCAGGTCGTGCGCGACGTCAGCCTGTCCATCGACAGCGGTCAGATCGTCGGCCTGCTTGGCCCGAACGGCGCCGGCAAGACCACCTGCTTCTACATGATCGTCGGTCTGGTGCAGGCCGACCAGGGCCGCGTCCTGATCGATGACCTGGACATCAGCCACCAGCCGATGCACGGCCGCGCAAAGGCTGGTATCGGCTACCTGCCGCAAGAAGCATCGATCTTCCGCAAACTGTCGGTGGCCGACAACATCATGGCCATCCTCGAGACCCGCAAGGAACTCGACAAGGCCGGTCGGCGCAAGGAACTGGAAAGCCTGCTGCAGGAATTCCACATCAGCCACATCCGCGACAACCTCGGCATGAGCCTGTCTGGTGGTGAGCGCCGTCGCGTGGAAATCGCCCGAGCCCTGGCCACCAACCCGAAATTCATCCTCCTCGACGAACCCTTCGCCGGCGTGGACCCGATTTCGGTCGGGGACATCAAGCAGATCATTCACCACCTCAAGGCCAAAGGCATTGGCGTGCTGATCACCGACCACAACGTTCGTGAAACCCTGGATATCTGCGAAACCGCCTACATCGTCAACGACGGCCAACTGATCGCCGAAGGCGACGCTGAAACCATCCTGGCCAACGACCTGGTGAAGGAAGTGTACCTGGGCCACGAATTCCGCCTGTAAGACACCGAGGTGCGAGACTGGTCGACGAGCGCTTGTCTCGATAAAAAACAACTCTTTTTTATTGTTACAGTGCTCTAGGCAAACACGACAGTTTCAGGCATATAATTTGCTTATGTTTGGCGCCCCGGCGCCCTGTAGTGGATGGCGCGTGTGCGCCGGCGAATAAGGTGTTAAGCCCCTGCCATGAAACCATCGCTAGTCTTGAGAATGGGCCAGCAGCTGACGATGACACCGCAGCTGCAACAGGCTATCCGCCTGCTCCAATTGTCGACCCTGGACCTGCAACAGGAAATCCAGGAGGCCCTGGAGTCCAATCCGATGCTCGAACGCCAGGAAGAAGGCGACGACTTCGATAACACCGACCCCTTGGCCGACAACGCCGAACAGAAGCCCAACACCGACATCCAGGAACCCTCCTACCAGGAAACCGCCCCGACGGTTGATAACCTCGATGAGGGTGACTGGAACGAGCGCATCCCCAACGAACTCCCCGTCGACACCGCGTGGGAAGACGTTTACCAGACCAGCGCCAGCAGCCTGCCCAGCAATGACGACGACGAGTGGGACTTCACCACCCGTACCTCGGCCGGCGAAAGCTTGCAAAGCCACTTGCTGTGGCAACTGAACCTGGCCCCGATGTCCGACACCGATCGCCTGATCGCCGTGACCCTGATCGACTGCATCAACAATCAGGGCTACCTGGACGAAACCCTCGAGGAAATCCTCGACGCCTTCGATCCGGAACTGGACATCGAACTGGACGAAATCGAAGCGGTCCTGCATCGCATCCAGCAATTCGAGCCCGCCGGCATCGGCGCCCGCAACCTGGGCGAATGCCTGCTGCTGCAATTGCGCCAGCTACCCGCCAAGACCCCTTGGCTGGCTGAGGCCAAGCGCCTGGTCACCGATTACATCGACTTGCTTGGCAGCCGCGACTATAGCCAACTGATGCGCCGCATGAAGCTCAAGGAAGATGAACTACGCCAGGTCATCGAGCTGGTCCAGAGCCTCAACCCGCGCCCGGGTTCGCAGATCGAGTCCACCGAAGCCGAGTATGTCGTTCCTGACGTTATCGTGCGCAAGGACAACGAGCGCTGGCTGGTGGAGCTGAATCAGGAGTCGGTGCCACGGCTGCGGGTCAACGCCCAGTACGCCGGTTTCGTGCGCCGCGCCGACACCAGCGCCGACAACACGTTCATGCGCAATCAGTTGCAGGAGGCCCGCTGGTTCATCAAGAGCCTGCAAAGCCGCAATGAAACCCTTATGAAGGTTGCCACCCAGATCGTCGAGCATCAGCGTGGTTTCCTCGAATATGGCGACGAAGCCATGAAGCCGTTGGTCCTGCATGACATCGCCGAAGCGGTCGGCATGCATGAGTCGACGATTTCACGGGTGACCACCCAGAAGTTCATGCACACCCCCCGGGGCATTTATGAACTGAAGTACTTTTTCTCCAGTCACGTCAGCACCTCCGAAGGCGGCGAATGCTCGTCCACGGCGATCCGCGCGATCATCAAAAAACTGGTTGCCGCGGAAAATCAGAAAAAGCCATTGAGTGACAGCAAGATCGCTGGTTTACTGGAGGCACAAGGCATTCAGGTGGCTCGCCGCACCGTCGCCAAGTACCGCGAATCCCTCGGGATCGCGCCTTCGAGCGAACGCAAGCGGTTGATGTAGAGCCACGCCACAGCGTTCCAGTGGCAGGCATTTCTGCCTGCCGCTTTATGCACTGGCAACGAAGGAGAAGCTGTATGCAAGTCAACATCAGTGGACACCAACTGGAAGTGACCGAACCTCTTCGCACCTACATCGGCGAAAAACTCGAACGATTGGAGCGACATTTCGACAAGATCACTAATGTGCAGGTCACGATGACCGTCGAAAAACTGAAGCAGAAAATCGAAGCCACGCTGCATATTCCCGGGAATGAAGTGGTCGCCAACGCGGAACATACCGATATGTACGCCGCGATCGACGCACTCACCGACAAGCTGGATAAACAACTCAAAAAGCATAAGGAAAAGACCCAGAGCCTCCTCCAGGGTGCAACCGGTCGTTAACACTCCCAACCCATGATCCGACTTGAAAGTATCCTGACCCCCGGCCGTTCCCTGGTGAACGTGCCGGGCGGCAGTAAAAAGAAAGCCCTCGAGCAAATTGCCAATCTGATCGCCCGCGAAGTGCCGGCCCTGGAGATGCAAGATGTCTTCGAGGCACTGATTGCCCGTGAAAAACTCGGCTCCACCGGTTTTGGCAACGGCATCGCTATTCCACACTGCCGTCTCAAGGGCTGTGTTTCACCCATCAGTGCATTGATGCACCTGGACGCCCCTATCGACTTCGACGCCATCGACGGCGCGCCGGTTGACTTGCTGTTCGTATTGCTGGTCCCGGAAGCCGCCACCGATGCGCACCTTGAGCTGCTGCGACAAATCGCCAGCATGCTCGACCGCAAGGAAGTTCGCGAAAAACTGCGTAATGCTGCAAGCAACGAAGCCCTGTATCAGGTTGTCCTGGACGAGCAAAACGGTCAGTAATCATGCGCTTGATCATCGTCAGTGGCCGTTCCGGCTCAGGTAAAAGTACCGCCCTCGACGTTCTTGAGGACAACGGCTACTACTGCATCGACAACCTGCCTGCCGGTCTGCTGCCGGAACTGGCCGAACGAGCCTTGATTCATACCGAGCTGCTACAGCCGCTGGTCGCCGTTTCCATTGATGCGCGCAACCTGCCCAGCCACCTGTCACGCTTCCCCGATCTGCTCGAAGAAGTCCGCAACCGCCACATCCAGTGCGATGTGCTGTACCTGGATGCCGACGAAGAAACCTTGCTCAAGCGCTTCTCGGAAACCCGCCGTCGTCACCCCCTGACCAACGCCAACCGCTCGCTGGCCGAAGCCATCAGCGTCGAGAGCGACCTGCTCGGGCCGATTGCCGACCTCGCCGATCTCAAGATCAACACCACCAGCCTGAACCTGTACCAGCTGCGCGACGCCATCAAACTGCGTCTGTTGAATCAGCCCGAGCCGGGCACTGCGTTCCTGGTGGAATCCTTCGGGTTCAAGCGTGGCATGCCGGTGGACGCCGACCTGGTGTTCGATGTGCGTTGCCTGCCCAACCCTTACTGGAAACCGGAATTGCGCGAGCAGTCCGGGCTCGATCAACCGGTTGCCGAATACCTGGCGGCACAGCCGGATGTCGAAGAGATGTTCCAGGACATTTCCACATACCTGCTAAAGTGGCTGCCTCGTTTTGCCGCCAGCAACCGCGCCTATGTCACCATTGCCATTGGCTGCACTGGCGGACATCACCGCTCCGTCTACCTGACCGAGCGTCTGGGGCAGGCGCTGCAAAAAACCCTGAAGAACGTCCAGGTTCGCCACCGCGACCTCAGCTAAAGGATTCACATCGCGATGCCTGCTCTGGAAATCGAAATCATCAACAAGCTGGGCCTGCATGCCCGTGCTTCTGCAAAATTCGTCGGGGTCGCCGGCCAGTTCAAGGACTGCACGATCAGGGTAGGACGCACACCTGAATCCACAGTAGATGGTAAAAGCATCATGGCCATGATGATGCTCGCTGCCGGTAAGGGCACCAAAATCCATCTGAGCACGGAAGGCGAGCAGGAAAAGGAAGCGATGGACGCGCTGGTAGCCTTGATCAATAACTACTTCGACGAAGGCGAATAAACATCAAAAGAAAGGCGCGCCACCCATTGGGTGGCGCGCCTTTTTTATGCAACGGTCTGAGCTTAGCTGCCCGCCACCGTCATCCGCTCGATCAACACCGAACCAGTGCGAATGTTGCTGCGCAGTTCCAGGTCGTTACCCACGGCAACGATCTGTTTGAACATATCGCGCATGTTGCCGGCGATGGTCACTTCCTGGACCGCGAACTGGATTTCGCCGTTCTCGACCCAGTAACCCGCTGCGCCCCGGGAATAATCGCCGGTGACCATGTTCAGCCCCTGGCCCATCAACTCGGTGACCAACAGTCCGCGTCCCATGCGCCGCAGCAAGGCCGCCTGGTCTTCATCACCATGGGTGACGAACAGGTTGTGCACGCCGCCGGCGTTGGCCGTACTTGGCATGCCGAGCTTGCGGCCGGAGTAGGTACCGAGGATGTACGACACCAACTCGCCTTTTTCGACGAACGGTTTGGCGTAGGTTGCCAGGCCATCGCCATCGAACGCCGCGCTGCCCAAGGCTCGCATCAAGTGCGGACGTTCGTCGATGGTCAGCCACTCCGGAAACAGCTTCTGGCCGAGAGTGCCCTCAAGGAACGAAGACTTGCGATACAGGCTGCCGCCGGAAATCGCCGACAGGAAACTGCCAAACAGGCCCCCGGCCAACTCTGCGGAAAACAGCACCGGCACCTCACAAGTCGGCACCGGACGCGCTCCCAGACGGCTCGCCGCCCGTTGCGCGGCACGCTGGCCGATGCTGACCGGATCGGCCAGCAGATTGCCCTGGCGGTTCACGTCGTACCAGTAATCGCGCTGCATCTGGCCGTCCGCTTCGGCGATCATCACGCAGCTCAAGCTGTGACGAGTCGATGCGTAACCACCGATAAACCCGTGGCTGTTGCCATAAACGCGGCAACCCTGATGGGTACTGAGAGTGGTGCCGTCAGCGTTCTTGATCCGGCTGTCGGCAGCAAACGCCGCGGCTTCACAGGCCAAGGCCTGTTCGATGGCTTGTTCCGGAGTGATGTCCCATTGGTGGAACAGGTCGAAATCCTGAATATCCCGCGCCATCAGCGCGGCATCCGCCAGGCCCGAGGCTTCGTCTTCCGAAGTGTGTTTGGCGATGGCCAGTGCCGCGGCGACGGTTTCGCGAATCGCTTCCGGACCACTGGCCGATGTGCTGGCCGAGCCTTTGCGCTGACCGACGTACAAGGTGATGCCAAAACCCTGATCGCGGTTGAATTCTACCGTTTCGACTTCACGCTGACGCACCGTGGTCGACAAGCCCTGCTCCAGTGACACCGCCACTTCACAGGCGCTGGCGCCCTGGCGCCTGGCTTCAGCGATGATCTGCTCGACTTGTTCCTGCAGTGCCGGCAACGCTTGTGGGCCGACGCTTTCAACTGCACTCATGCTGTTCTCCACTCAAATTCTGCTTTCGGTAACGGTCATCGAGCGACCGGGCCGGACAAGCGGCCCCCGACTGGTTATCATGGCGGCGTTTCTTTGCGGACGGCCACCATGGTTGATTCTTACGACGACTCCCTCGATACGGGAGAAAAAAGCAAATCCCAGGTTAAACGCGAGCTGCATGCTCTGGTTGACCTTGGCGAGCGCCTTACAACACTCAAGCCTGACTTGCTGGCAAAACTGCCCTTGACCGACGGAATGCGTCGGGCTCTGGCCGATGCGCCCAAGCACACCGCGAACATCGCGCGTAAACGGCACCTTCAGTTCATCGGCAAACTGATGCGCGATCAGGACACTGCCGCCATTCTGGTTCTGCTCGATCAACTCGATGCCTCCACCCGTCAATACAACGAACGCTTCCATAACCTGGAGCGCTGGCGCGATCGTCTGATCGCCGGCGACGATGCCGTTCTGGAGAAATTCGTCGTCGACTACCCGGACGCGGACCGCCAGCAATTGCGTTCCCTGATCCGTCAGGCCCAGCATGAGGTTGCGCAAAACAAGCCTCCTGCTTCCAGCCGTAAAATCTTCAAGTACATCCGTGAGCTGGACGAGACTCAACGCGGTCTGCGTTAATTCTCCGAAGCTCTTGTAGGAGCTGCCGAAGGCTGCGATCTTTTGATCATTAAAAAAGGCAAAGATCGCAGCCTTCGGCAGCTCCTACAGGAGATGTCCCTATCCTTATGCGCCCGTGCCACCCACGGTGATCGCATCAATCTTCAGCGTTGGCTGGCCGACACCCACCGGCACCGATTGCCCATCCTTGCCACACGTGCCCACACCGCTGTCCAGCGACAGGTCATTACCGACCATCGACACCTTGCTCATGGCTTCCGGCCCGTTGCCGATCAGAGTCGCGCCCTTGACCGGAGCGGTGATCTTGCCGTCCTCGATCAGGTACGCCTCGCTGGTGGAGAACACGAACTTGCCGCTGGTGATGTCCACCTGACCACCACCCAGGTTGGCGCAGTAGATGCCGCGCTTCACCGAGGCGATGATTTCCGCCGGGTCGCTTTCGCCGGCGAGCATGTAGGTGTTGGTCATGCGCGGCATCGGCAGGTGCGCGTAGGATTCGCGACGGCCGTTACCGGTACGCGCCACGCCCATCAGGCGCGCGTTGAGCTTGTCCTGCATGTAGCCTTTGAGTACGCCGTTTTCGATCAGCGTGGTGCACTCGGTCGGCGTGCCTTCGTCGTCGACGCTCAACGAGCCGCGGCGACCGGCCAGGGTGCCGTCATCGACAATGGTGCACAGCTTCGATGCGACCATCTCGCCCATGCGCCCGCTATAAGCCGAGCTGCCCTTGCGGTTGAAGTCGCCTTCCAGGCCATGACCGACGGCTTCATGCAGCAGCACACCCGACCAGCCGGAACCGAGCACCACCGGCAAGGTACCGGCCGGTGCCGGGATGGCTTCAAGGTTGACCAGTGCCTGACGCAACGCTTCACGGGCATAGCCCATGGCGCGGTCTTCGCCAAGAAAATAACGGTAATCGGTCCGTCCGCCACCGCCATGACCGCCGCGCTCGCGGCGACCGTTCTGCTCGACGATCACGCTGACGTTGAAGCGCACCAACGGCCGCACATCCGCCGCCAGACCGCCATCGGTGGAAGCCACCAGAATCCGCTCCCAGACACCGGCCATGCTCACGGTGACTTGCTGGATGCGTGGGTCGAGGGCGCGGGTCGCGGCGTCGACTCGCTTGAGCAAATCGACTTTCTCGGCACGGGTCAGCACTTCCAGGGGATTGTCCGGCGCATACAACTGCGCGACGTCCTGGCTGGTGAACGCCTGTACGGTGCCGTGCTGCCCGGCCCGGGAAATCGAACGGGCGGCACGCGCCGCCGCGCCCAGGGCTTCAAGAGTAATGGCATTGCTGTAGGCAAAACCGGTTTTTTCACCCGATTGCGCGCGCACGCCGACACCCTGGTCAAGGTTGAAGCTGCCTTCCTTGACGATGCCGTCTTCCAGCGCCCAGGACTCGGAGATCTGCCCCTGGAAATACAGGTCGGCGGCATCGATGCCTGGCCCGGCCAAGTCGCCGAGCACGCCTTGCAGGCTCTCGATCGTGACGCCACCGGGCGCCAGCAGGTGTTCACTGACTGAGGACAACAACTCGCTCATATGCTTTACGCCTTAAATTCGTCGTTCTGATGCAGGTCGCTGGGCGCCCTGCGAGAAAAATCGCCGGTGACTGGACACCGGCATCCGCGCCCGGATGGACGCCTGTTCATTGCTGTCGCGTTCGGCCAGCAGCACGGCCTCGCCTTGATCCTGTTGCGCCAGTACCCGGCCCCATGGGTCGATGATGGCGGCATGGCCAAAGGTTTCCCGCGGCCCCGGATGCGTCCCGCCCTGGGCCGCGGCGAGCACATAACATTGCGTCTCGATGGCTCGCGCACGTATCAGCACATCCCAATGCGCCGCGCCGGTCACCGCGGTGAAGGCCGAAGGGGCGGTAATCAGTTCCGCGCCGGCCGCGCGCAATTCGCTGTATAACTCGGGAAAGCGCAGGTCATAGCAGACCGTCAGGCCAACCCGGCCGACCGGTGTGTCCGCCACAACCACTCCGTTGCCATAAGCATAGTCATCGGATTCACGATAACGGCCACGATTGTCCGCCACGTCCACATCGAACAGGTGCAGCTTGTCGTAGCGTGCCACCGTATCGCCCTGGTCATCGACCAGCAATGAACAGGCATGGGCTTTCGCCGTCGGCTGATCCACCGGCGGCAACGGCAACGTGCCGGCCACAATCCATAACTTGAGGTCGCGTGCGGTCTGTTTCAACCAGGGCAGGATCGGGCCTTCGCCCAAGGCTTCGGCGCGCCCGATGTCGGCAACGTCGCGCCGGCCCATGGCGGCGAAGTTTTCCGGCAATACCGCGAGCTTCGCGCCACCGGCGGCCGCTTGCTCGAGCAGTCGACGGGCCTGGGCCAGATTAGCCAGCACATCGCTCTGGCTGACCATTTGAATCACCGCTACAGACATGGCCCTTTCCTTGATTGAAATCAACGCATAACCGTAGGAGCCGCCGCAGGCTGCGATCTTTTGATTTTGCTTCTGAAAAACAAGATCAAAAGATCGCAGCCTGCGGCAGCTCCTACAGGGGAGTTACGGCCATGCTACTCCATAGGTCCGAAGGATGGCTTTTCAAAAAGCCTTGTCGAAGGTGATTTTCGGTTCTTTCCACGGCCCTTGGACCGTGTACTTCACACTGGCGAAACGGGAGACGCGGTCACCGATCAGCTTGTCGATCAGGAATAGCGCTCCGCCGACCGCGGGTGCACCGACGATCAGTGCGGCAATCGGAAGGTTATTGGTCACCGGCAAGGTCACCATCAGTTTCGCATCGATCTGATCGGCCACCATGTTCAGGGTGCCGTCGAGTTCGATGGTGCTCGAAGGGCCCGTCAGCCGGATCGGCTCACGGGTGACATACACCCCATTGGTCCCAACCAGCAGCCCCTTGACCCGGTCATAACTCAGACCTTTGCCGAACAGGTCGGAGAAGTCCAGGCGCAGGCGCCGGCCGATGGAGTTGAAGTTGAGCAAACCAAATACCCGCAGCGCCTGGGCACTGCCTTCGACCTCGACGAACTGGCCCTGATTGAGCGTCGCATCGAGCGAGCCGGAGAATCGTTTGGTCGCCACCCAGGCCGGCGATCCGGGCCAGCGGCCATCGACATCCATATAAAAGTCCCGGCTGGTGACGCTTGGCGCAAACCCCCAGCCCTTGAGTACATCGGCGAGGTTCTTGCCGCTGATGCGTCCCTTGTACCAGCTGTTGCTGGCGCCAGGCGCGCCTTCCCAGCCACCGCTGCCCACCAACAGCATGCCCTTGAGGCCCAGGTCCAGCGAGTTGAACACGATGCCCTTGGGCGTAGGACGAATCTTCAGCGACCAGCCCCCCACCAGATCCTGGCCCTGGAATAACTGATTGATGGTGATGTCCATCGCGGGGATTTTCGTCGGGTCCACCGACGCCAACGGATCCGGCGAGTTTTCATCGGCCAGCACGGCCGGGTCCGGTGCCGGCAGACGCACGGTTTGCAGATTGATCATGATCGGCGTGGCCTTCGAATCAGGAAGGTTCGCGCTGCCCTTGATTTGCTGGCTGTCGAGTTGCAGCGCCCAGGCGGAAGGCTTGCGCGCCAGCTGAATCGAGGCCTGGTCGAGCGTGGTGCCGATACCGCTGAGCTTGTCCACCTTGAAATCCGCGCCGCTGAGCAATTGCTTCGCGCTGCCGCCGGGGTCCTGTCCGGCGTATTTATCCACCAGATCCTTCCACGGGCCAACGTCCAGCTCCGACAACACACCCTTTATCCGCAGGCCTTTGGTGCCAGGCAACACGGCCTCGCCGCCACCGAGGAACAATTCCCCGCGACCGTCGGCGAAATTGCTGGCCGGGGCGGCAAACGTGAAACTCGCCAGGTCCGCGTAGTTGACCCAATAGCGCCGTTCGTCACCCTGCAAGGTCATACGGAACGTCGTGTCGCGCCCGGCATCGGCAGCCATGCCGAACGGCGCAGGCAAATCGACGGCCACGCCCTTGAGATTGGAATTGACCAGCAATTGGCTGTCGGCGCCATTCAGGGTCAGTTGCAGTTGATAAGGGATCACGCCACTCACCGGCAGAGGCTGGGTCACCTTCAGCCAGTCGGTCAGTTTCCTGACCTCGACCTGGCCCGACGCGGTCACCCGGGTATTAAGCTTACCCGGGCTGCCGTCGGCAAAAATCTGTGCGGTGACCGGCTTGTCGAACGCCCGTGCGCCGATGTTCTGCCCGCTCAGGCCTTTGGCACTGTCGAAACGGAAATCACCTTTGAGTTGGGTCAGCTCCAGCACAGGTTCAGCCAGTTTCAAGCGTGCCTTGGCGGTCTTGAAATCGACGAGGATCTTCGGCTCCTCGCCTTTCGCCAGCGGAATATCCAGCTTCAAGTTGCCTTGCAGATCACCCTCGCCTTCCCACCCGGCAAAGGTTGCCCCGGTACCGATCGGCGCGTCCTGGAGGATTTTCAGGCCATCGCCCAAACCGCCGGTAAACCCGCCATCGAGGAACAAATGAACGTTCTGCCCGGCAGGCACATGGGGAATGTTGACGTAGATATCGCTGACCTGCGTGTCGAGCAACTGGCCCTTGCTGGCCAGAATCCGCACGCCGCTGTCTTCGACAAACACATCGCCGCTGACCTTGCTGACATGGGGCCAGCCCGGCTGGAAGGCCAGTTCGGCATCGTGAACCTTGAAGAACAGGCTGATGCTGCGATCGACGTCCGCGGCACCATGGCTGAGCGACCCTTGATACTGGAAGAAGCCTTGGTCCACCGCGCCCTTGAGAATCGCCGTGCGCAGCCATTCATCCAGCGCCGGGCTGAGGACTGCCGGCAAGTACTTGGCGGTGTAGCGACCGTCACCATCCACCATGCCGACCCGCAGGTCCATGTAGTCTTCCTGGGTGTGATCGAAGTGCAGGCGAATCAGGAAGTCGCCGGCGATCTTGCCTTCCTCGCCCAGCACCTTCAGGTACGGCGCGATCAGGGTGAAACCTTCTTTATCGAGTTTCCAGGTCAGCCGCGCATTGGCCTGAATGTACTGCCATGGCTTGGCGAAAATCGGGTCCAGATGCAGCATGAAATCCTTGCTGTCCATACGCAATTCGCCGCGCCCCAGGTCACCACTGATGCTGCCGCTGACATTTCGCGCCGCCGGCGCACCGTGATAGGCATCGAAGCCTACCTGGTCGAGGTTGGCGGCAAAGCCGAACTTGCTGTCGTCTGTGGCATTGGGGCGGAGGTCGACCAGCACGTTACGCAGGCTGCCCGTAACTTTGAGCCGCTCGACGACCGTGGCAAGACCTTCTGGCAACGGCGCCAGCGCGTTGAGCAGCGGGGTCAGCGGAGTGAGATCGACCCGGTCGGCTTGCAGGCGCCAGAGCTCTTCGGTTTTATCAGTGGCCGCGTTTTGCTTGAGTTGCAAATGCGTTTCCCAGCGGGTCTCGCCAAGGTTCATCGCCAGGGAATCGAAAGTCACTGACGCGCCTTCGGCACTGCGCTGGAAGTAGCCGTTCAGGGCCAGATTGTTGATCTGGATCTGCTTGCGCTCGGCGTAGGCACCCTTGAGTTGTGGTGCATTCAAACGGACCGCAGCACTTTGCAGGGCACCTTTGCCCCAGGTCAGCCAAAGCTCGCCGCCGGCTTTGATCTCAGAGAAACTCCACTCTTGGGTCACTCGCTCGGGCAACCATTTAGACCAGTCGCTTTGCGGCAGGCTTAGATAGACCTCGGCTTCACCGTCCTGCCATTGACTGGCTCGAATGCGGGTGCGCAGACTCATGGTCACCGGCTGCCCGTCGGGCAGGGTCAGGCGGGCGTCGAGTCGCTGCCGCGACGCCCCGGTTTTCAGATTCAGGCCGACATAAGTCAGGGTCAGCGGCGACTGCGCAAACGGCTGCAAGGTCACCTGGCTGTCGAGCACCGACAGTTGCTGGATCATCTGCATGCGATTGAGCAGCTGTTCCGGATCGGTTGGCTGGTCCTGCTGTACCGGCAAACCTTCCAGCGCCCATTGACCGTCGTTACCCTCCTTGACGCTGATCTTCAGGCCGCTGAGCTCCAGATGAGCGATGCGTACCTGACGTGCCAGCAGGCTGGCCCAAAGGTCCGGCACCGCGCGCACCTGATCCAGGTGCAAGGCATTGACGCCCTCGCCGACCGTCACGTCGTGCGCCATCAGTATGGGGGCGAATCCACTCCAGTTGCCTTCGAGCTCGCCGATCTGCAACGGCATGCCCAAGGCATCGCTGGCTTTGGTTTCGATGTCGGCACGGTACTCGGCGACTAACGGCGTCAGCTCCCGGCCCAGGCTGACGTAGAGCGCCATCAACACCAAAACCAACGCGCACAGGCCCAGACCCCAGCGGGTCAGTGCGGCCAAAATGCGTGTCAGACGGTCCATGTCAGGTGGCCCCCATGGCAAAAGTTTTGCAAAAAGCTGAGGCCAGCCATTCTCGAACAATCAAAACGATACGCTTCAGAGCAGCACCACGTCGTATTGTTCCTGGGAATACATGGTTTCGACCTGAAAGCGGATGGTGCGCCCGATAAACCCCTCCAGTTCGGCGACGTTGCCCGACTCTTCGTCGAGCAGGCGGTCCACCACTTTCTGGTTTGCCAATACACGATAGCCTTCCGCCTGATAGGCGCGTGCTTCACGCAGGATTTCGCGGAAGATTTCGTAGCAAACGGTTTCCGGGGTTTTGAGCTTGCCGCGCCCCTGACAGGCGTTGCACGGCTCGCACAACACTTGTTCAAGGCTTTCGCGGGTGCGCTTGCGGGTCATCTGCACCAGGCCCAGTTCGGTGATACCGATGATGTTGGTTTTGGCGTGATCGCGCTCCAGTTGCTTTTCGAGCGTGCGCAACACCTGGCGCTGGTGTTCTTCATCTTCCATGTCGATGAAGTCGATGATGATGATTCCGCCGAGGTTACGCAGGCGCAATTGACGAGCGATGGCTGTCGCGGCTTCGAGGTTGGTCTTGAAGATGGTTTCTTCGAGGTTGCGATGGCCGACGAACGCCCCGGTGTTGACGTCGATGGTGCTCATGGCTTCAGCCGGGTCGACCACCAGATAACCGCCGGACTTGAGCGGGACCTTGCGCTCGAGAGCCTTCTGGATTTCGTCTTCGACGCCATACAGGTCAAAAATCGGCCGCTCGCCCGGGTAATGCTCCAGACGGTCGGCAATCTCGGGCATCAATTCGGCGACGAATTGCGTGGTTTTCTGGAAGGTTTCCCGGGAGTCGATGCGGATCTTCTCGATTTTCGGGCTCACCAGATCACGCAGGGTACGCAGCGCCAGACCGAGGTCTTCGTAGATCACGCTGGGCGCGCTGATGGTTTTGATCTGGGCGCTGATCTGGTCCCAAAGCCTTCGCAGGTAGCGGATGTCCATGAGGATTTCATCGGCGCCGGCGCCTTCGGCTGCCGTGCGCAGAATGAAACCGCCGGCTTCCTTGATCCCTTCCTTGGCCACGCAATCAGTGACCACTTGCTTGAGTCGCTCGCGCTCGGCCTCGTCTTCGATCTTCAGGGAAATGCCGACATGGGCCGTGCGTGGCATGTACACCAGGTAACGCGAAGGGATCGACAGCTGAGTGGTCAGGCGTGCGCCCTTGGAACCGATCGGGTCCTTGGTCACTTGCACCACCAGGCTCTGGCCTTCGTGCACCAGTGCACTGATGCTCTCGACCGCCGGACCTTCGCGCAGGGAAATTTCCGACGCATGAATGAATGCGGCACGATCCAGGCCGATATCGACGAATGCCGCCTGCATCCCCGGCAATACCCGCACGACTTTGCCTTTATAGATGTTGCCGACGATCCCGCGCTTTTGCGTACGCTCGACGTGGACCTCTTGCAGGACACCGTTTTCGACCACCGCCACGCGCGACTCCATCGGCGTGATGTTGATCAGGATCTCTTCACTCATGGCAGGGTCTCGTTCAGGCATGTTCACGATAATGGCCGCATCTGTTCAGGACGACGCTTAAAGCGCGTTCCGGGGTTGCCAACAGGGTATGCCGAAATGGCCGAGCAGTTCCGCGGTTTCGCAAAGCGGTAGTCCGACCACCGCTGAATAACTTCCATTGAGCCCGGCGACAAACACCGCACCCAGTCCTTGAATGCCATAACCGCCCGCCTTGTCCCGCGGTTCGCCGCTGGCCCAGTAGGCCGCGGCTTCATCGCGACTGATAGCACGAAATCGCACCCGACTGGTGACAACCCGGGACTCGCAACGTTCGCCATCGAGCACTGCAATCGCGGTCAGGACCTCATGCTCACACCCTGACAACATCATCAGCATGGCGCACGCATCCGCTTCATCAACCGGTTTGCCGAGAATTTTTCCATCGAGCACCACGGCGGTATCGGCGCCGAGCACGCAGAACGGTTCTTCAGACACGACGCCGCCGCACCCGGCTTCGGCCTTGCCGCGCGCCAGACGCTCGACATAGGCCGATGGGGATTCTTTGAGTACAGGGGTTTCATCGATGTCCGCACTGACGGCGGAGAACGGAACGCCGATCTGCGTGAGCAATTCACGCCGACGCGGCGAGCCAGAGGCGAGGTACAACCGTTTCATCAAGACCTCTCCCTGTCCAATGCCTGAGCGAATTAATTGATTTTGTAGCGTCGACGCAATCCGCGCAAACCGAAACTGATCCAGGGCCAGAGCAATGCACTGACCAGTGCCGGCAGTACCAGCGCCAGCGTCGGTTGACGATTGCCGGTCAAGGCACTGAGCCATAGTTGTACAAGCTGGGCGAGGCCGAAGATCACCAGGATCACCAGGCTCTGCTGCCACATCGGGAACATCCGCAGACGTTGCTGCAGCGCCAGTACCAGGTAGGTGATGAGCGTCAGGATCAAGGCATTCTGACCCAGCAAGGTACCGTAGAGCACGTCTTCAGCCAGCCCCAGGCAAAACGCCGTCACCATCCCGACGGTCTGCGGCAGGTTCAACGCCCAGAATGCCAGCAACAAGGCCAGCCACAGCGGGCGCAGGATTTCCATGAATTGCGGCAGAGGTGAAACGCTCAGCAGCAGACCGACGGCAAATGTCAGCCAGACTATCCAGCCGTTTCGGGATGCTTTTACACCGCCCATTATTCTCTCCCCACTGGAGTGGCCGGCACGGAGACTGGCGGTTTGGCGGCAGGTTTCGCGGCAGCGGGTTGCGCCGCCGGCGGTTTAGCCGCCGCAGGATGCGTGGCCGCAGGTTTGGCTGGCGTGGTGGCTGGCGTGGTGGCTGGCTTGACTGGCGCAGTGGCCGCGGGCGCCACCGTAGCAGGAGCTACCGGTGCAGCGGGGGCTACAGGGTTGACCAGTTTCGGAACTGTCGCCGGAATGATCGGGCCACCACCCTGTGCATCCAGGCTTTCCTGAGCCTGGGCGGCATCGTTGGCGCGCTCTTCAGCCGTACGGTTGTCGCTGAACACCAGCAGCAGGTAACGGCTACGGTTCAAGGCGGCGGTCGGAATGGCGCGGACAATGGCAAACGGCTGGCCGGAATCGTGAATCACTTCCTTGACCGTCGCCACTGGATAACCTGCTGGGAAACGCTGACCGAGGCCGGAGCTGACCAGCAAATCGCCTTCCTTGATGTCGGCGGTATCGGCCACATGCCGCAATTCGAGACGTTCCGGGTTGCCGGTGCCGCTGGCAATCGCCCGCAACCCGTTGCGGTTCACCTGCACCGGGATGCTGTGGGTGGTATCGGTCAGCAGCAAGACGCGGGAGGTGTAGGGCATCAACTCGACCACCTGGCCCATCAGGCCACGGGCATCGAGTACCGGCTGACCGAGGACCACGCCGTCGCGCTCACCTTTATTGATGATGATGCGATGGGTGAACGGGTTGGGGTCCATACCGATCAACTCGGCCACTTCGACCTTCTCGTTGACCAGTGCCGAAGAGTTGAGCAACTCGCGCAGCCGAACGTTCTGCTCGGTCAGGGAGGCAAGCTTCTGCATGCGCCCCTGCAACAGCAGGTTTTCGCTTTTGAGTTTTTCGTTTTCGGCGACGAGTTCGGTCCGGCTGCCAAACTGACTGGCGATACCTTCCCACAGTCGTCCAGGCAGGTCAGTGATCCAGTAGGCGTCCATCAGCACCAGCGACATCTGGCTGCGTGCAGGCTTGAGCAGACTGAAACGGGCATCGACCACCATCAGCGCGACCGATAGCACGACAAGCACCAACAGGCGCACGCCCAGTGAAGGGCCCTTGGTGAAAAGCGGTTTAATAAGCCGCTCCTCCCAGGCAAATGTTCTGTTTATTCATACGGCAGCAATCCGGCCAGGATGCAAAGTGACAGAAGATAAACGCGAACAGGCAGCACTGCAAAGTGCCGCCTGCGCGCTCAACAGCATAGAGGCAATCCGGCGACTTATTCGCTGGAAAGCAGGTCCATGGTGTGTTTATCCATCATTTCCAATGCACGGCCACCGCCGCGAGCAACGCAGGTCAGCGGGTCTTCGGCAACGATCACCGGCAGACCGGTTTCCTGGGCCAGCAATTTGTCCAGGTCACGCAGCAAGGCGCCACCACCGGTCAGTACCAGGCCACGCTCGGCGATGTCGGAAGCCAGTTCCGGAGGCGATTGCTCCAGGGCGCTTTTCACGGCCTGAACGATAGTGGCCAGGGACTCTTGCAGAGCTTCCAGCACTTCGTTGGAGTTCAGGGTGAATGCGCGCGGAACGCCTTCGGCCAGGTTACGGCCACGAACATCGACTTCGCGAACTTCGCCGCCCGGGTAGGCCGTACCGATTTCCTGTTTGATGCGCTCGGCGGTGGATTCGCCGATCAGGCTGCCGTAGTTGCGACGCACATAGGTGATGATCGCTTCGTCGAAGCGGTCGCCGCCAACACGCACGGATTCGGCGTAAACCACACCGTTCAGGGAGATCAGCGCGATTTCGGTGGTACCGCCACCGATATCCACGACCATCGAACCGCGAGCTTCTTCAACCGGCAGGCCGGCACCGATCGCAGCGGCCATTGGCTCTTCGATCAGGAACACTTCACGGGCACCGGCGCCAAGGGCCGATTCACGGATGGCACGACGCTCAACCTGGGTGGATTTGCACGGAACGCAGATCAACACGCGAGGGCTAGGCTGCAGGAAGCTGTTTTCGTGAACCTTGTTGATGAAGTACTGCAGCATTTTTTCGCAAACGCTGAAGTCGGCGATCACACCGTCCTTCATCGGACGAATGGCAGCAATGTTGCCCGGCGTACGGCCGAGCATGCGCTTGGCTTCGGTGCCGACAGCAACGACACTTTTCTGGTTACCGTGTGTCCGAATGGCCACAACGGAGGGCTCATTCAGGACGATACCGCGCTCGCGCACGTAAATAAGGGTGTTGGCAGTGCCCAGGTCAATGGAAAGATCGCTGGAAAACATGCCACGCAGTTTCTTGAACATGGGAAAGGGACCCTAGGCAACGCGTGGGTAAAAAAGTGCGGCAAACTCTAACAACGACAGGGATTTTGGGCAAGGCGCCAATATGTTAAATTGGCCGCTTTTCTGTGCACCAAGCCCCACAATCGCGGCCTTGAGACCGTAGAAATGCGGTAGTGTTCCGACAATCTAACACACGGACGCCGTCCGTTCTGTTTTCCACTGGAGAATCCCATGGCGCTTGAACGCTCCGACGTGGAAAAAATCGCTCATTTGGCCTGCCTTGGCCTCAATGATGCCGATCTTCCACACATCACTTCGGCCCTGAACAGCATTCTCGGGCTGGTCGACGAAATGCAAGCGGTCAATACCGACGGTATCGAACCGCTGGCCCACCCACTGGAAGCCAGCCAGCGCCTGCGTGCAGACGTCGTGACCGAGACCAATCACCGCGAGGCCTACCAGTCCATCGCACCAGCGGTCGAAAACGGCCTGTACCTGGTTCCGAAAGTCATCGACTAAAGGGAAAGAGCCTGCAATGCATCAATTGACTCTGGCCGAGATCGCCCGCGGACTCGCCGATAAAAAGTTTTCCTCCGAAGAGCTGACCAAAGTCCTGCTGGCGCGCATCGCCCAGCTCGATCCGCAGCTCAACAGTTTCATCAGCCTCACCGAGGACCTGGCGCTGACGCAGGCGAAAGCCGCTGACGCTCGTCGGGCCAATGGTGAGAGCGGCGCCCTGCTCGGCGCGCCGATCGCCCACAAAGACCTGTTCTGCACCCAGGGCATTCGCACCAGCTGCGGCTCGAAGATGCTCGACAACTTCAAGGCACCGTACGACGCCACCGTCGTCGCCAAGCTGGCTGCGGCCGGGGCCGTGACCCTGGGCAAGACCAACATGGACGAATTCGCCATGGGGTCGGCCAACGAGTCGAGCTACTACGGCGCGGTGAAAAACCCGTGGAACCTGGAACACGTGCCGGGCGGCTCGTCTGGCGGTTCGGCGGCGGCGGTAGCTGCTCGTCTGTTGCCAGCAGCCACCGGCACCGACACAGGCGGTTCGATCCGTCAGCCTGCGGCCCTGACCAACCTCACCGGCCTGAAACCGACCTACGGTCGCGTTTCGCGCTGGGGCATGATTGCCTACGCGTCCAGCCTCGATCAGGGCGGCCCATTGGCCCGCACCGCCGAAGACTGTGCGATCCTGCTGCAAGGCATGGCCGGTTTCGACCCGCAAGACTCCACCAGCATCGACGAACCCGTGCCTGATTACAGCGCCGGCCTCAACGGTTCGCTGCAAGGCCTGCGCATCGGCGTGCCGAAGGAATACTTCAGCGCCGGTCTCGACCCCCGCATCGCCGATCTGGTCATGGCCAGCGTTGAAGAATTGAAAAAGCTCGGCGCGGTGGTCAAGGAAATCAGCCTGCCGAACATGCAGCACGCGATTCCTGCGTACTACGTGATCGCCCCGGCGGAAGCGTCCTCCAACCTGTCGCGTTTCGACGGCGTACGTTTCGGCTATCGTTGCGAAGACCCGAAAAACCTGGAAGACCTGTACAAGCGTTCCCGTGGCGAAGGCTTCGGGCCGGAAGTTCAGCGCCGGATCATGGTTGGCGCCTATGCGCTGTCGGCCGGTTACTACGACGCCTACTACCTGAAGGCGCAGAAGATCCGTCGCTTGATCAAGAACGACTTCATGGCAGCCTTCAATGAGGTCGACATCATCCTCGGCCCAACCACGCCGAACCCGGCCTGGAAGCTCGGCGCCAAGAACAGCGACCCGGTCGCTGCCTACCTGGAAGACGTCTACACCATCACCGCCAACCTCGCCGGTCTGCCGGGCTTGTCCATGCCGGCAGGTTTTGTCGATGGCCTGCCGGTCGGCGTGCAACTGCTCGCTCCGTATTTCCAGGAAGGTCGCCTGTTGAACGTTGCCCATCAGTATCAGCAAAACACTGACTGGCACACCCGCACCCCAACCGGCTTCTGAGGAGAAACACATGCAATGGGAAGTCGTGATCGGGCTGGAGATTCATACCCAGCTCACCACCCGGTCGAAAATCTTTTCCGGTAGCTCCACCACCTTCGGTTCCGAGCCGAACACCCAGGCCAGCCTGGTAGACCTCGGCATGCCCGGCGTATTGCCGGTGCTGAACCAGGAAGCGGTGCGCATGGCGGTGATGTTCGGTCTGGCGATTGACGCCGAGATCGGCCAGCACAACGTGTTCGCCCGTAAAAACTATTTCTACCCGGATCTGCCGAAGGGCTATCAGATCAGCCAGATGGAATTGCCGATCGTCGGCAAGGGCCACCTGGACATCGCCCTCGAAGACGGCACGGTCAAACGTGTCGGCATCACTCGCGCGCATCTGGAAGAAGACGCCGGCAAGAGCCTGCACGAAGAATTCAGCGGCGCCAGCGGCATCGACCTGAACCGTGCCGGCACGCCGTTGCTGGAAATCGTCTCCGAGCCGGACATGCGCAGTGCCAAGGAAGCCGTGGCTTACGTCAAGGCGATCCACGCGCTGGTGCGCTACCTGGGCATCTGCGACGGCAACATGGCCGAAGGCTCGCTGCGTTGCGACTGCAACGTGTCGATCCGTCCGAAAGGCCAGGTCGAATTCGGCACCCGCTGCGAGATCAAGAACGTCAACTCGTTCCGTTTCATCGAGAAGGCGATCAACTCCGAGATCCAGCGTCAGATCGAGCTGATCGAAGACGGCGGAAAAGTGATCCAGCAGACCCGCCTGTACGATCCGAACAAGGACGAAACCCGTCCGATGCGCAGCAAAGAGGAAGCCAACGACTACCGTTACTTCCCCGATCCGGACCTGCTGCCGGTAGTCATCGAGAACTCGTTCCTCGACGACGTGCGCGCCACCCTTCCGGAATTGCCACCGCAGAAGCGCGAGCGCTTCCAGGAGCAATTCGGTCTGTCGGTCTACGACGCCAGCGTCCTGGCCACCAGCCGTGAGCAAGCCGACTACTTCGAAAAAGTCGCGAGCATCGGCGGCGACGCCAAACTGGCGGCGAACTGGGTGATGGTCGAGTTGGGCAGCCTGCTCAACAAGCAAGGCCTGGACATCGAAGAGTCGCCGGTTTCCGCCGAGCTTCTGGGTGGCATGCTGTTGCGCATCAAGGACAACACCATCTCCGGCAAGATCGCCAAGGTGGTGTTCGAAGCAATGGCCAACGGCGAAGGCAGCGCGGACGAGATCATCGACAAGCGCGGCCTCAAGCAAGTGACCGACACCGGCGCCATCTCGGCGGTACTGGACGAAATGCTCGCGGCCAACGCCGAGCAGGTCGAGCAATACCGTGCGGCAGACGAAGCCAAGCGCGGCAAGATGTTCGGCTTCTTCGTCGGTCAGGCCATGAAAGCCTCCAAAGGCAAGGCCAACCCGCAACAGGTCAACGAACTGCTCAAAAGCAAGCTCGAAGGCTGATGAGAATGGAGCCAGTTTTTAAGCCTGGCTCCAGACCCTGTGGGAGCGAGCCTGCTCGCGATGGCAGTCCGGCACTCAATACAAAGTTGACTGTCAGAACGCTATCGCGAGCAGGCTCGCTCCTACAATTTGTTTCGGGAAACCTTCGAATGAACCGTCTACTCGGCGCCTGCGCCCTGCTCTCGCTGCTCGCCGGCTGCGCCAGCAACGATGTTGTCGACCCCCACGGCTACGACAAAACCGGCGTGGCTTCGTACTACGGCGCCAAACACCAAGGCAAACGCACCGCCAACGGCGAACGTTTCGACAAGAATTCCATGACCGCCGCCCATCGCCAGCTACCCTTCGGTACACGGGTGAAGGTGACCAATCTGAATAACGACAAATCCTGCGTGGTGCGCATCAATGATCGCGGGCCGCACACCCGTGGCCGCCTGATTGACCTGTCCCACGAAGCCGCCGCGCGCCTGGGTATGCTCAAAAGCGGCACCGCACGGGTTCGCGTACAAGCCCTCGACGACTGACCGATGGAGCCCCGACCATTTTCGGATTAGCCGATTTACCCCTGATCAGCGTGATCGAATTGCTCAGCGGATTGCTCCTGCTGATTGTCGGCGCCGAATTGATGGTGCGCGCTGCAGTACGCATTGCCGCAAGGTTGCACATACGCCCGCTGATCATCGGCCTGACCATCGTCGCCCTCGGCAGCAGCGCCCCGCAGATGGCGGTCAGCCTGCAAGCCACCCTGGCGCGCAACGCCGACATCGCGGTCGGCAGCGTGATCGGCAGCAGCATTTTCAACATCCTCGTCACCCTCGGGTTGTCCGCGCTGATCATTCCGTTGAGGGTTTCCCGACAACTGGTGCGTCTGGATATTCCGTTGATGATCGGCGCCAGCCTGTTGGTGTTCGTACTCGCCTGGAATGAAGAACTGACCCGGGCCGACGGCATGATATTGCTTGCGGCACTGGCGATTTACCTGGGCTTGTTGCTGCGCCAGTCGCGACACTCGGCACGGCCGGTATCGAGCCATGACCACCACCCGCAAGCGCCATGGTTGAGCAGCCTGCTGATGATCGTCGCAGGACTGGCGATGCTGGTGTACGCCGGGCACTTGTTGCTGGGTGCAGCGGTTGCGGTCGCCACCGATTTGGGGTTGTCGGAGCGGATCATCGGCCTGACCATCGTCGCTGTCAGCACGTCACTGCCTGAGCTCGCCACTTCGTTGATCGCCGCAATGCGCGGCGAGCGCGAGATTGCCGTGGGCAACGTGATTGGCAGCAACCTGTTCAACCTCTTGGGCGTGCTCGGCTTTACCGCACTGGTGGCGCCGTCGCCCCTGTCGGTGTCGCCCAACGCCCTGGATTTCGACCTGCCGGTGATGCTCGGCGTCGCGGCGCTGTGCCTGCCGGTGTTTTACTCCGGCTACCGGGTGACCCGCGCCGAAGGCCTGCTGTTTCTGGGTTTGTACCTGGCCTATGGACTGCACGTGGTGTCGTTCACCACCGGCATGCCACTGGCCGGCAAGCTGGAACACTTGATGCTGTTTTTCGTCCTGCCGGCGTTGGTGGCGTTTTTGCTGTTCACGTCGCTACGCGCCTGGCGTCGCCAACACCATAAGAGGGAAGTCCCATGACCGAGAATAAAAAACCCGGCGTTGAAGTCCGCCGCCAAGTGATGGGCGACGCCTTCGTCGACCGCGCACTGGGCAACGCCACCGAGTTCACCCGGCCGCTACAGGATTTCGTCAATGAACACGCCTGGGGCGGGGTGTGGAATCGCGAAGGTCTGCCGCTGAAAACCCGCAGCCTGATCACCCTCGCCGCCCTGACCGCACTGAAGTGCCCGCAGGAATTGAAAGGTCACGTACGCGGTGCGCTGAACAACGGCTGCACTGTGGATGAGATTCGCGAGGCCTTGTTGCATTGCGCGGTGTATGCCGGTGTGCCAGCGGCGATCGATGCGTTTCGGGCAGCGCAGGAAGTGATCGACAGCTATCAGACGCCGAAGTGATCACCATCGCCAGAGTGGTTCGCCGCCCTCGGTAACGCTTGTGGTTGAACGGTTCAACCACATATTTCGACAATAAAAGACGCCCCGCCAAACCTGTTCGCCCACACCTCTTTTCGACACACTGCGCCGACAAAAATCCACCAGGGGGGGATGGTCGGCGCAGCATCGCTGCAACCAGGACTCGAACCTCTCCCTGCATTACAAGGAAGGTTCTCATGCGATTGAACTCCAGGTTCGTATTGTCGAAATTGATGTTGGCCAGCCTGCTCGTCAGCAGCTCGATACATGCCTCTGCCCAGGCGTGTTTCGAGGCCAGCAATCAAGACTTCAGCGAAGTGCTTGCCTGCTACACGAAAGCCGAAGACGCCAATCCACTGGTTTACACCGCCAAAGGCAACACGCCATTTCCCGGTGTGGAAAAGCGCAGTTTCGACCTGTCCTCCCAGCAATGGTCGCCACAAGGATTGGTCAGCCCCGCACAGTGGAAACACACCGTGGACATCTACATCCCGGACAATGCCCTGCGCGGCCAGTCGCTGCTGGTGGCCAATAACGGAACCCCTAACGCAGGGCAAAACAACGCCGACGAGCCGACGGACTTTACCGAAGCCATGGCACTTGAAGTGGCGCGTAAAACACGCACGATTGTCATTTCAGTCAGCAACGTTCCGAACCAGTACCTGACCTATACCGACGACGGCATTGCGCGCACTGAAGATGCCAGCGTCGCCCACAGCTGGAAGCTCTTTCTCGATGACCCGTACCAGCGCCCGTACATGTCGGTGCGCCTACCCATGGTGGTGTCGATGATCAAGGCCATGGACCTCGCGCAAAAGGAGCTGCAACCCTGGGGAATAGACCGTTTCATTGCCAGCGGCGCATCAAAACGTGGCTGGACCACCTGGCTGGCAGCGATTGCCGATGAGCGGATCAAGGCCATCGTGCCGTTTGTGATCGACGTACTGGGCACGGACAGTGTGCTTGAACATACCTGGCAGGCCTACGGAAAGAACTGGCCACTGGCATTTTTTGACTACCATCACGAGGGCATTACCCAACGAATCAAGACTGAAAACTTCGCACACCTGATGAAAATCGAAGACCCTCTAAGCTACTTGCAAACCCGCTATGCCGATCGCCTGGCGATCCCGAAATACATCGTCAATGCCAGCAGCGACGATTTTTTCCTGCCAGACAATTCACAGTTTTTCTTCGATCAGCTACCCGGTCCGAAAGCCTTGCGAATCGCGCCCAATGCGAGCCACTACGGCATCAATCGGTTCGTCGAGAACTCGCTGATACCGGTCATCAATCGCTGGCAACAGGACAAGCCTTTGCCGGTCATTTCCATGCGCTCGAATCCGCACGTTTCAACACAAAGGATGGGGCTGCACTTTTCCGAGGCACCGGTGCGAGTCGTTCAATGGACGGCGATAAATCCGGTCGCCCGGGACTTTCGTCACCCCTGTGGCGTCCAGTACGTGCCTGAAGACGTAAAGCTCACAGACCCGCTCAACGCTGACATGCAGATCGACACACCGGAAAATGGCTGGAAAGCGACCTTTGTCGAAACGACCTTTGCCGATGGCTTCGTCGTGACAACCCCGGTGCAGGTCATGCCCACGCACTATCCGACCCAGGCGCCTCCGGTTATCGAACCGGCGTGCAAAACCCTGGCCGATGAACAGGGGCGCTAAATCCAGCCACCCCACTGCAAGAAGAAGATCCCGATGTTGGTGGTGACAGCCGCCATCAACGTAGTGATCACGATAATCGCCGCCGCCAGTTCGTGATTGCCATCCGCCGCCCGGGCCATGACGAAACTGGCAGCGGCGGTCGGGCTACCGAAGTACAGAAACAGAATCCCCAGTTCCGCCCCACGAAAGCCCCACAGCCATGCCCCCAGCGTCGCCAGCACCGGCAGGCCGATCATCTTCACCAGGCTTGAACTCAGCGCCATGTTACCGCTTTTGCGCAGTGCCGCCAGGGACAGCGTGCCGCCGATGCAGATCAGCGCCAGCGGCAGCGTGGTTTGCGCCAGGTACTGGCCGGAGGTCTCCAGCCAGCCGGGCAAGCCGATCTTGAAATAGGCGAAGGGTGCAGCCGCAATCACGCTGATGATCAGCGGATTGCTGAACACGCTTTTGCAGATGCTCCAAGGATCGGATTTGATCACCGGACTGTAGACCGCCAGCACGATAGTCGAGAGGGTGTTGTAAAACAGGATCACCAGTGCCGCGAGGATCGCCCCGAGAGAAATCCCGTAAGCACCGTACATGCTGGCCGCCAGCGCCAGGCCGATGACCCCGTTGTTACCGCGAAAGGCGCCCTGGGTGTAGATCCCGCGATCTTCCCGCGGGCACTTCCAGATCGCCCAACCCCAGGCAATGGCAAAACACACCAGCGTCGCCACGGAGAAATAGATCAGCAGCGCCGGCTGCAATGCCGCGCGCAGGTCAGCATGCAGGATGCCCAGAAACAGCAACGCCGGCATGGTGACGTTGAACACCAGTGCCGACGCCGTGTGGATGAAGTTGTCGTTGATCCAGTCGATGCGCTTGAGCAGCACCCCCAAAAACAGCATGGCAAACACCGGCGCGGTGATGTTCAGGGTTTCGAGGAAAATTGCCAGCATGCCGGGAGGACCTTGGGGTGGGCGTCGTTAGGGGGCTAATGATAAGCCACACGAGCGCATTAAGATCAAAAGATCGCAGCCTGCGGCAGCTCCTACAGGGAAAATCGTGCTCTGTAGGAGCTGCCGCAGGCTGCGATCTTTTCCCGGGCAATGCAGTATCAGGTGATCGGCGCCGGGTTGAACAAGGTGATGTCGTTATGCAGCTTGTGCCGCTCGGCCCATGTCTGTTTCTTGCCGCTGGCCACATCCAGGTAGTAATGGAACAGCTCCCAGCCCAGTTCCTCGATCGATGTGCGCCCGGTGGCAATACGCCCGGCGTCGATATCGATCAGGTCAGGCCAGCGCTGCGCCAATTCAGTCCGGGTCGATACCTTGACGACCGGGGCCATGGCCAACCCGTAAGGCGTACCACGACCGGTGGTGAACACATGCAGGTTCATCCCCGCCGCCAGCTGCAAGGTCCCACAGACAAAGTCACTGGCCGGGGTCGCGCAGAAGATCAGGCCTTTGCGTTTGAAGCGCTCGCCAGGGCCAAGCACGCCATTGATCGCGCTGCTGCCGGACTTGACGATCGAGCCCAAGGACTTCTCGACAATGTTCGACAACCCGCCCTTCTTGTTGCCCGGCGTGGTGTTGGCGCTACGATCTGCTTCACCCTTGGCCAGGTAGCGGTCGTACCAGTCCATTTCCCGCACCAGTTCCTGGGCGACGTCCTGGTTTTCCGCGCGGGAGGTCAGCAGATAAATGGCATCGCGCACTTCGGTGACTTCGGAAAACATCACCGTCGCACCGGCCCGCAGCAGCAGGTCCGAGGCATAACCGAGTGCCGGGTTGGCGGTGATACCGGAGAACGCATCACTGCCGCCGCATTGCATGCCCAGGATCAGCTCGGACGCCGGCACGGTTTCCCGGCGACGCTGATCGAGCTTCTTCAAGCGCGTCTCGGCCAGTTCCATGATCTGCTCGATCATCTCGGTGAAGCCGTGGCTGGAATCCTGCAAGCGGTACAACCATGGCTCGCTGAGATCCACCGAGCTGTCGTTGTCGTGCATCACCTGCCCGGCCTGCAATTTCTCGCAGCCCAGGCTGATCACCAGGGCTTCGCCGCCCAGGTTCGGGTTGCGGGCCAGGTTGCGCACGGTGCGGATCGGGATGTATGCGTCAGTCGCAGTGATCGCCACGCCACAGCCGTAGCTGTGGGTCAGCGCCACCACGTCATCGACGTGTGGGTACTTGGGCAGCAACTCATCCTTGATGCGCTTGACCGCATGATCCAGCACCCCGGTCACGCACTGCACGGTGGTAGTGATGCCGAGAATGTTGCGCGTGCCGACGGTGCCGTCGGCGTTGCGATAACCCTCGAAAGTGAAGCCTTCCAGCGGTGCCTGCGCGGCCGGCACATCGGTGGACAGCGGCAGGCTGTCCAGCGGTGGCGCGGTCGGCATGCGCAGTTGATCTTCCTTGACCCAACTGCCACGGGGAATCGGCTGCAAGGCATAGCCAATGACCTGGCCGTAACGAATCACCTGGCCACCTTCGGGAATGTCTTCCAGGGTGACCTTGTGGCTCTGCGGCACGAAGTCCAAGGTGACCAGGCCGTCCGCAAACTCGGTACCGGCTGGTACGCCCTGATCATTGACCACGATGACCACGTTATCCCGCTCGTGCAGGCGGATGTAGCGCGGCGAGTCGGAATGTTCAATCAACTGCATGACGCCGCTCCTCAGGAATGCGCTTGAGACAATTTGCCAGGGGCTTCAGAACCGTTCGCTGGTGGCTCTTTGAGCACCACACGCTTGATCGGGCCCACGATGACCAGATAGCTGAACACCGCGACCAGTGCGTTGCAACCGACGAACACCAGTGCCCATTTGAACGAACCGGTGGAGCTGATGATGTAGCCGATGACGATCGGGGTAGTGATGGAAGCGAGGTTACCGAAGGTGTTGAACAGGCCACCGCTCAGGCCGGCGATCTGCTTCGGCGAGGTGTCGGACACCACCGCCCAACCCAGTGCACCCACGCCTTTGCCGAAGAACGCCAGGGCCATGAAGCCGACCACCATCCATTCAACATCCACGTAGTTGCAGGCCACGATGCTGCTGGAAACCAGCAGGCCGGCAATGATCGGCGCCTTGCGGGCGAAGGTCAGGGAATGGCCTTTGCGCAGCAGATAATCGGAAATCACCCCGCCGAGCACACCACCGATGAAGCCGCAGATCGCCGGCAAGGACGCAATGAAACCGGCCTTGAGAATGGTCATGCCGCGTTCCTGCACCAGGTACACCGGGAACCAGGTCAGGAAGAAGTAGGTGATGCCGTTGATGCAGTATTGGCCCAGGTATACGCCGAGCATCATGCGGTTGGTCAGCAACTGCCGGATGTAGTCCCACTTCGGACCATCGGTCTTCTTGCCTTTGCCCTTGTCCTGGTCCATGTCGACCATGCCGCCGTTGTCGGCGATGTGCTTGAACTCGGCATCATTGATCATCGGGTGCTGACGCGGGCTGTGGATAACCTTCAGCCAGATCCCGGAGAAGATGATGCCGATCACGCCCATGACGATGAACACGTGCTGCCAGCCGAAGCTGTAGACGATCCAGCCCATCAGCGGTGCAAACAGTACCGTGGCGAAGTATTGCGCCGAGTTGAAGATCGCCGAGGCAGTGCCGCGCTCAGCGGTCGGGAACCAGGCCGCTACGATACGTGCGTTGCCGGGGAAGGATGGTGCTTCAGCCAGGCCCACCAGGAAGCGCAGCATGAACAGCGCAACCACTGCCGTGGACATGCCGAACTCGCCGACATAGCCCTGCAGCACGGTGAACAGTGACCAGGTGAAGATACTCAACGCGTAGATTTTTTTCGAACCGAAACGGTCCAGCAGCCAGCCACCGGGGATTTGCCCGGCCACGTAGGCCCAACCGAATGCGGAGAAGATGTAGCCGAGGGTAACGGCATCAATGCCCAGGTCTTTCTGCAGGCTGGAGCCGGCGATTGCGATGGTAGCCCGGTCGGCGTAGTTGATCGTGGTCACCAGAAACAGCATGAGCAGGATCAAATAGCGGACGTGAGTCGGCTTTTGGGTCGATTGCATGTAGATGTACTCCCACTGATTATTTTTATGCGGGGTGAATCTTTGGTTGTTCCCCGTAGGAGCTGTCGAGTGAAACGAGGCTTCGATCTTTTGATTTTTAAAAGCAAAGATCGCAGCCTGCGGCAGCTCCTACAGGGGTATCGCGGTGAATCAACCGATGTAGGCAGTCTTCACAACGGTGTAAAACTCTTGCGCATAGCGACCTTGCTCACGTGATCCATAGGATGAACCTTTACGCCCACCGAACGGAACGTGGTAATCCACGCCGGCCGTCGGCAGGTTGACCATCACCATCCCTGCCTGGGAGTGGCGCTTGAAGTGGTTGGCGTACTTCAAGGACGTGGTAGCGATGCCCGCCGACAGACCGAACTCGGTGTCGTTGGCCATGGCCAGCGCGGCTTCGTAGTCAGCCACGCGCACCACGTTGGCCACCGGGCCAAAGATCTCTTCGCGGCTGATGCGCATCGCGGCTTCACTGTCGGCAAACAGGGTCGGCGCGAGGAAGTAGCCTTCGGTGTCGCAGGTCACCAGACCACCGCCGCTGACCAGACGTGCACCTTCGGACTGGCCGATGTCGATGTACTTCAGGTCCTGTTCAAGTTGTGCTTGCGAGACCACCGGACCGATGTCGGTGCCTGCCTTCAATGCATGGCCGACCTTGATCGACTTCATGCGCTCGGCCATGGCTTCGACGAACTGGTCGTGGATGCCAGCGGTGACGATAAAGCGGCTGGAAGCGGTGCAACGCTGGCCGGTGGAGTAGAACGCGCTCTGTACCGACAGTTCGACCGCTTGCTTGAGGTCGGCGTCGTCGAGAATGATCTGCGGGTTCTTGCCACCCATTTCCAGCTGAACCTTGGCCTGGCGCGACACGCAGTTGACGGCGATCTGACGACCCACGCCCACGGAACCGGTGAAGCTGATGCCATCGACTTTCGGGCTGTTGACCAGTGCATCGCCCACCACGCGACCGCTGCCCATCACCAGGTTGAACACACCGGCCGGGAAGCCTGCGCGGGAGATGATTTCGGCCAGGGCCCAGGCGCAACCCGGAACCAGGTCCGCCGGCTTGAGCACGACGCAGTTGCCGTAGGCCAGGGCCGGAGCGATTTTCCATGCCGGGATGGCAATCGGGAAGTTCCACGGGGTGATCAGACCGACCACGCCAAGGGCTTCGCGAGTGACTTCAACGTTGACGCCCGGACGCACCGACGGCAGATAGTCACCGGAGAGGCGCAGGCACTCGCCGGCGAAGAATTTGAAGATGTTGCCGGCGCGGGTCACTTCACCGATGGCTTCAGGCAGGGTCTTGCCCTCTTCCCGGGCCAGCAGGGTGCCGAGCTCTTCGCGACGGGCGAGGATTTCAGTGCCGACTTTATCCAGCGAATCGTGACGTGCCTGGATGCCCGAAACGGACCAGGCCGGGAACGCGGCGCGAGCAGCGTCGATGGCGGCGTGGACCTGAGCCAGATCGGCTTTGGCGTAGTTGCCAATGGTGTCGGTCAGTTCGGACGGGTTGATGTTGGCGCAGTAATCACTGCCCGCAACCCATTCACCATTGATGTAGTTATCAAAACGCTTTGCTTCTGCCACGAGATGTTCTCCTCACGCAAAAGGCCGCTGATTACTCAGCGGCCTTGTTAAATCGGATGTGTTATTGGGCACCTTGCTTGTCGATCAGCGCGGCGAGCATTTCGTACTCTTCGCCGGTCAGATCGGTCAGCGGTGCGCGCACAGGACCTGCGTCGTAGCCGGCAATTTTTGCCCCGGCCTTGACGATGCTCACGGCATAACCAGCCTTGCGGTTACGGATGTCCAGGTACGGCAGGAAGAAGTCGTCGATGATCTTGCCGACGGTGGCATGATCTTCACGAGCGATCGCGTGGTAGAAGTCCATCGCGGTTTTCGGGATGAAGTTGAACACCGCCGAGGAGTAGACCGGTACGCCCAGGGCCTTGTAGGCGGCGGCGTAGACTTCGGCGGTCGGCAAGCCACCCAGATAGCTGAAGCGATCACCGAGGCGGCGACGGATCGACACCATCAACTCGATATCACCCAGGCCATCCTTGTAGCCGATCAGGTTCGGGCAGCGCTCGGCCAGACGTTCCAGCAACGGCGCGGTCAGGCGGCAGACGTTACGGTTGTAGACCACCACGCCGATGTTGACCGATTTGCACACGGCTTCAACGTGGGCGGCAACGCCGTCCTGGCTGGCTTCGGTCAGGTAGTGCGGCAGCAGCAACAGACCTTTGGCGCCCAGACGCTCGGCTTCCTGAGCGTATTCGATGGCTTGACGGGTCGAACCGCCCACGCCAGCCAGAATCGGCACGCTGGTGGCGCAGGTGTCGACGGCGGTCTTGATGATTTCCGAATATTCGCTGGCCGCCAGAGAGAAAAACTCACCGGTGCCGCCCGCAGCGAACAGCGCCGAGGCGCCGTATGGGGCCAGCCATTCGAGACGCTTGATGTAACCCGCGCGATTGAAGTCGCCCTGAGCATTGAAATCGGTGACCGGGAAAGACAGCAGACCGGCAGAGAGGATGGACTTCAGTTCTTGTGGATTCATTATTCGAACACCCTGGGTAGCGACGTTATGTGTGAGAAAACCGTTCAGCCTGCGCCGAAGTTGTAGGTCATCGTACAACTTAAAATACAACCGTCAACTGCATTTCATCGCGCAGGGTGAAAATTGTTCGATAAGAAAGGCTGTTGGCCTGGGTTTTCGCGAGGGAAGGACAGTTGCGAGCACCGTGATAAACGGTCGCTTGAGAGATACGTTGTCGGAAGATGCGGGAAAGCTACTGGATTTGTTTTATGGCTTACGGCCCTATCGCGAGCAGGCTCGCTCCTACAGTGATCTTCAGTGTTGCGAGATCCACTGTAGGAGCGAGCCTGCTCACGATAGCGGTAGTTCAGACGATGGAGGACAAGGGTAGATTACTTACCCCCGCTGCGCCTCAGCCTCTTCATGGGCATGACGCAACCGTTCACGGCTGTTGGTCAGGTGCAAACGCATGGCCGCCCGCGCCGCATCGGAATCCTGACGGGCAATGGCGTCGTAGATTTCCTCGTGCTCACGGCTCAGGCGACTCATGTAGTGCTGCTGGTCGTCATGGGCCAGGCGCGCGGAATTCAGCCGGGTGCGCGGAATGATGCTGGTGCCCAGGTGGGTCATGATGTCGGTGAAGTAGCGGTTGCCGGTGGACAACGCGATTTCGAGGTGGAAGGCGAAGTCCGACGCCACGGCATCACTGGCATGAGCGGCGCTTTCGTTCAACGCATCGAGGGCGGCGCGCATGTTGGCCAGTTGCTCCGGACTGCGGCGTTGCGCCGCCAGCCCGGCAGACTCCACTTCGAGACTGATGCGCAGCTCCAGGATCGCCAGCACATCTCGCAAGGTCACCACGGTCGCCGGGTCGATACGGAAACCGCTAGGGCTCGGCGTGTCGAGCACGAAGGTGCCGATACCGTGGCGGGTTTCCACCTGGCCGGCCGCCTGCAAACGGGAAATCGCTTCGCGCACCACGGTGCGGCTGACGCCATGGGCATCCATGATGGCCGACTCGGTGGGCAACTTGTCGCCACGCTTGAGATGACCGTCGCGGATCTGCTCGGACAGCACCGTCACCAGTTCCTGAGCGAGGCTGCGGCGCTTGCGTGGGAGGCGTGGTGCGTCGTTCGGGTTTTCCATGGTGAACATCTGTCTCGAAAAGTTCGGCTGCTGAAAGCGCATCATAGCGCAACGCGGTTGTACGATCACCACACCCCTGTAGGAGCGAGCCTGCTCGCGATGGAGGTTAACGATAACGCGTGCTTTCTGAATAAACGCGGCGCTTTCAAGTCCATCGTCGGAGCGCCGCCCGGAGCAAGCTCGCTCCTACAAGGTTTTGCGGTGTTCAGGCGGTCACGGCCTGGTCCACCAGATGGCCATTCTCGATACGGATGTGCCGTGGGTGGAAGCGCTTCAAGCTGCTGCGATGGCCGACGCTGACAATGCTCAACCCCGGCAACTCGTCGATCAGCGCCTGATACAGCGTGGCCTCGTCCTCTTCGTCCATCGCCGAGGTCGCTTCGTCCATGTACAGCCATTGCGGTGCATAAAGCAGCGCACGGGCAAAGGCCAGGCGCTGCTGCTCACCCGGGGACAACATGCGCTGCCAGTGGTTGGCTTCGTCGAGACGGGCAATCAGGTGCGGCAAGCGACAGGTTTCCAAGACCTGCACGTAGCGTTCGTTCGGATAGATATCGCCTGCCTGTGGATAACTGAGAACATCACGCAGGGTGCCAATCGGCAAATACGGTTTTTGCGGCAGGAACAGGTAACGCGCCGCTGGCAGGCGAATACTGCCGTGGCCGGCCGGCCACAGATGGCCCATCGCCCGCAGCAAGGTCGACTTGCCGCTGCCGGAACGACCGCTGAGCATCACACGGTCGCCCTCCTCCACGGTCATGTCGGCGTTGGTCAGCAGGTGACGACCTTCAGCCAGGTCGAGGCCGAGGTTGTGCACCTTCAGCACCGAGCCCGAATTCTGTACGTCGATGGCCGGCGCACGCTCTTCGTTGTCACGCATGGCCTGGTGGAAGCTCAGCAGACGATCGCAGGTGGCGCGCCAGGAAGCGAGGCTCTGGTACGCGCTGATGAACCAGCTGAAACTCTCCTGCACATTGCCAAATGCCGAGCTGATTTGCATCAGCTCGCCCAGTTCGATCTTTCCGGAGAGGTAACGCGGCGCGGCAACCATGAAGGGGAAAATGATGGCGGCCTGAGTGTAACCGGCGGTGAAGAATGTCAGGCGCTTGGACACCTTCATGATGTCCCAGAAGTTATGCCAGACCATCCCGAAGCGACTGCTCAACCGACGATTTTCGTTCGGCTCGCCGTTGTACAACGCGATGCTTTCGGCATTCTCGCGAATCCGCACCATGGAGAAACGCAGGTCGGCTTCGAAGCGTTGTTGCTGGTTGTTCAGGCCGATCAGGCGACGACCGATCAAATGCGTCAGCCAACTGCCCACCACGGCGTAAACCAGGACGCACCAGAACATGTAGCCGGGAATGGTGATACCGAATACTTCAATGCTGCCCGACACGCCCCACAGAATGATCGAGAACGACACCAGGCTGACGATATTGCGCAGCAGCCCGATCCCCAACTCAAGGGTGTTGGAGGTGAAGTTGTTGAGGTCTTCGGAAATCCGCTGGTCCGGGTTATCGGTGTAACCGCCCTGCTCGAGCTGGTAGTAGTTTTTATCACCCAACCAGCGAGTGAAATGCTTTTCGGTGAGCCATGCCCGCCAGCGGATCGTCAGCATCTGCGTCAGGTACTGGCGGTACACCGCGCCGACGATCGCCACCGCCGCAATCGCGCAGAAGTACAGGATCAGTTGCCAGAACGCCGCCTCGTCCTTCTTTTGCAGGGCGTTGTAGAAGTCCTTGTACCAGGTGTTGAACCACACCGAGATCCCCACACTGATCAGCGACAACGCAATCACCGCGATCAGCAGCGTCCAGGCCTTGACCTTCTCCTCGCTGCGCCAGTAAGGCGTGATCATCGCCCACACTTTGCGAAAAAACTGCCCGCGCACGGCGTCGTTAACCGCGGAATACTCAGCGTTCTGATTCATGGATAAGGCTCGATAGAGAAAAGAACACGCACGAACCGATCATAGATGATCGGTTCGGTTTGTCGTGAGATACGGCCTGCATTCGTTCAGCGCAGGTTCAGCGACGAACGGGACGCTTCTGCAGTTTGCGCTGCAGGGTGCGACGGTGCATGCCCAGGGCACGGGCCGTGGCCGAGATGTTGCCTTCGTGCTCGGTCAGCACGCGCTGGATGTGCTCCCACTGCAGGCGGTCCACGGACATCGGGTTTTCCGGCACCAGGCTGTCGAGGTCAGCGTGTTCGGACAGCAGCGCCGCCAGCACGTCGTCGGCGTCCGCCGGTTTGCACAGGTAGTTGCAGGCACCGCGCTTGATCGCCTCGACGGCGGTGGCAATGCTCGAATAACCGGTGAGGATCACCACGCGCATTTCCGGGTCCATTTCCAGCAACTTGGGCAGCAGCACCAGGCCCGAATCGCCGTCCATCTTCAGGTCCAGGGCGGCGTAATCCGGCAGATCGGCCTTGGCCAGTTCCAGGCCTTCTTCGGCGGAACTGGCAGTGCTGACGCGAAAACCGCGGCGGGCCATGGCGCGGGCCATGACGCGGGTGAACGTGGCGTCGTCATCGACCAGCAGCAAATGCGGCAGTTCTTCGCCTTCGACTTGGATCTCTTCACTCATGTTCGTCTCCTCGGGCGACACGGGGCAGGCGCAGCTCGGTGAGCGTGCCGCCTTCCTCATGACTGTAGAGTTTCACTGAGCCGCCGGCGCGTGTCACGCTGGCCTTGCTCAAAAACAGGCCCAGGCCGAAGCCTTTGCCCTTTGTGGTAAAAAACGGTTTGCCGATTTGCTCGGCGATGGCCAGCGGCACACCGGCGCCATGATCACGAATGCTGATGGTGAGGTTTTCCCAATCCCAGTCCAGTGTCACTTGCAGCCCTTCGGGGCAGGCATCGGCGGCGTTGTTCAACAGATTCAGCAAAGCCTGGGTCAAGTCCGGCGGCGGCGCCATGCGCGGTACTGCGCCCTGGCCGAGGCGCTGGAAGCGATAACTGGCCTCCGGGCGCATCAGGTGCCAGCGATTGAGGGCTTCATCAAGCCAATCGGTGACGTCCTGCATCTCCACCGCCAACCGGCGATTGGCCTCGGCGGCGCGCACCAGATGCTGCAAGGTCTCTTTACACAACTTGACCTGATCCTGCAGCACGCTCAGGTCATCTTGCAACATCGGGTCATGGTGGTCCTGACGCATTTCCTTGAGTAGCACACTCATGGTCGCCAGCGGCGTGCCCAGTTCATGGGCCGCACCGGCGGCCTGGGTGGCGACGGCCAGCAGTTGCTGATCGCGCAAGCCTTCTTCGCGACGAATGGCGCGCAGTTCTTCCTGACGGCGCAGCTCTTCGGCCATGCGCGCGGCGAAGAACGTGATCACTGCGGCGGCGAGGGCGAAGCTCAACCACATCCCGTACACCTGCAGGTTTTCCCGAGCGATCGGGAAGGTTTGCAGTGGGTAGAACTGTGCCAGCAACAGCGTGTACATCGTCAGCGCGATACCCGACAGGACCACCGAATAACGCCATGGCAACGTTACCGCGGCAATGGTCAACGGCACCAGGTAATAGGAGACGAAGGGGTTGGTCGAGCCGCCGGAGAAATACAGCAAGGCGCTGTGGATAAACAGGTCGCAGGCCAGTTGCACGGCGTATTCGAGCTCGGTCACCGGCCACGAGGTACGCAGGCGAATCGCCGTGAACAGGCACAACAGCATCGAACAACCCAGGGTCGCAGCCAGTTGAAACCAGGGCAATGGCAACAATTCGAGCCAGTAGGCCAGGCCCACGGAACCAGCCTGGGCGGCCAGCACCAAGGTGCGGATGAACGTCAGGCGCCAGAGGTTCTGGCGAGTAGCGGAAGTGATTTGAACGGGGGCGAGCATGAGCTCTCCTGATGAGCGCTCCAGGCGGATCGCAGGGAGTATAACCAAGCGCGGGGGCTGACAGGCAAAAGTGCGGCAAACGGCCACATGCCTGTAGGAGCGAGCTTGCTCGCGATGGTCGTCAACGATTACGAGGGAGTCCTGATACCCTGTGGCGCTTTCGGTTTTTTCGCGAGCAAGCTCGCTCCTACAGGGATGCATCTGTATAGAAGTTGTAACTGTGCGAACCGGAGCATAAAAGCTAGAGTCTGATGGTTTCACGCAGGCCCGGACCATACCCCTGCGCACCTTTCAAGGAGCCTTCATGTACAGATTCCGCCGCAGCGCCGCCCTCCTCGCCCTGAGTGTTGGCACCGTCGCCAGCCTCCCGGCCCTGGCTGCCGACGAGCTGCATTACAACCAGATTTCCCTGCGCGCCGAAGTCAGTCAGGAAGTGGCCCGCGACTTGATGATCGTGACCCTCTACACCGAAGAACAGAACAGCGACCCGGCCAAACTCGCCGCCGACGTCAGCACTGCAATGAACAAGGCGCTGGCCCAGGCCAAGAAAGTCAAGGACATCACCCTGCGTCAGGGCAGTCGCAACAGCTATCCAATCTACGATACCAAGGGCCAGAAAATCACCGGCTGGCGCGAGCGCGCCGAATTGCGCCTGGAAAGCTCGGACTTCGCCGCGCTGTCGAAGCTGACCGGCGAACTGCTCACCGACCTGAAAATGGGCGGCATGGACTTCGCCATCGCCACCCCGACCCGCAAAGCCAGCGAAGACGCCCTGCTCAAGGACGCCGTGACCGCCTTCAAGGCCCGCGCCCAACTGGCCACCGACGCCCTCGGCGGCAAGAGCTACAAAATCGTCAACCTGAACCTCAACAGCAACGGTTATCCACAGCCTTACCTGCGCGCGCCGATGATGATGAAAGCCGCCGCCATGGACGCCGCACCGGTGACGCCAGATGTTGAAGCCGGCACCAGCCAGGTCAGCATGACCGCCGATGGATCGATTGAAGTGCTGATGCCTTGAATCGATAGCCTCTAAATAAAAAAAACGGCGATCACTCACATGATCGCCGTTTCTTTTTTTTTTTTTTTGGGGGGGGGCTGTTTTCAGGCATGAGCTATAACTGGAGAGTCCACTGAGAAAAGCCGGCAGTTGCACCGGGTGCAACTGAGATTGATTGGCCACTATCGGTGCAACAATAACCACTCTTATTCACGCCATACCCACCTCACAAAACGGGGTATAAATAAGTAACACCCCGCCCTGATCGGGAGCACCCTGCGCTCAGGACGCACCGTGAAAGTGCGTCGTTTGCACCGTGAAAATGTCGCGCAAACGGTAAAATACGTCAGGATTTATACAAATGCGACATTAAGGTACGTTCGTACCACCGTTTCAGGCTTGTAGTCACTCTGGATCTTGCATTGGGTATGGCCCCTGCATAAGTATCCGCAGGCACGACTCACGAGGTCGTCCTCTAATTCCAAAAATGACAACAAATCATGAGGCCACCATGCTTAAACACGCGGTCATTCCGTTCTTAGTTGGCGCAAGCTTGCTAGCCAGCGCACCGTTCGCCCAAGCAGCGACTAACCTGGTGTTCTGCTCCGAAGGGAGCCCGGCCGGTTTCGATCCAGGTCAATACACCACCGGAACCGACTTCGACGCCTCTGCAGAAACCATGTTCAACCGCCTCACCCAGTTCGAGCGCGGCGGCACCGCCGTTATTCCTGGTCTGGCAACCAGCTGGGACGTCTCAGAGGACGGCCTGACGTACACCTTCCACTTGCGTGAAGGCGTCAAGTTCCACACCACCCCGTATTTCAAGCCGACTCGTGAGTTCAACGCCGACGACGTGCTGTTCACCTTTAATCGCATGATTAACAAGGATGACCCGTTCCGCAAAGCCTACCCGACCGAATTCCCGTACTTCACCGACATGGGGATGGATACCAACATCACCAAGATCGATAAAGTCGACGACAAAACTGTCAAGTTCACCCTCAAAGACGTTGATGCCGCGTTCATCCAGAACATGGCCATGAGCTTCGCCTCGATCCAGTCCGCCGAGTACGCTGCCCAGCTGCTCAAGGAAGGCAAGGCTGCCGACATCAACCAGAAGCCGATCGGCACCGGCCCGTTCGTATTCAAGAGCTACCAGAAAGACTCCAACATCCGCTACTCCGGGAACAAGGACTACTGGAAGCCTGACGACGTGAAGATCGACAACCTGATCTTCGCCATCACCACCGACCCGTCGGTACGTATCCAGAAGCTGAAGAAGAACGAGTGCCAGGTCACCCTGTTCCCTCGTCCGGCCGACCTGAAGGCGCTGCGTGAAGACAAAACCCTGAAGCTGCCTGACCAGGCTGGTTTCAACCTGGGCTACATCGCCTACAACGTGATGCCCAAGGTCAAGGGACAAACCGATGCGAACCCGCTGGCCGAGCTGAAGGTGCGCCAGGCACTGGACATGGCGGTCAACAAGCAACAGATCATCGACTCCGTGTACCAGGGCGCTGGCCAACTGGCCGTCAACGCCATGCCTCCGACCCAGTGGTCCTACGACACCACCATCAAGGATGCGCCGTACAACCCTGAGAAAGCCAAAGAGCTGCTCAAGGAAGCCGGCGTGAAAGATGGTACCGAAATCGTTCTCTGGGCGATGCCGGTGCAGCGTCCATACAACCCGAACGCCAAACTGATGGCAGAAATGCTGCAGTCCGACTGGTCCAAGATCGGCCTCAAGGTCAAGATCCAGAGCTACGAGTGGGGCGAGTACATCAAGCGCTCCAAAGGTGGCGAGAACCAGGCGATGCTGATTGGCTGGAGCGGTGACAATGGTGATCCGGACAACTGGCTGAACGTGCTGTTCGGCTGCGACTCGCTGGAAGGCAACAACTTCTCCAAATGGTGCGACAAGAAGTTTGACGACATCGTCAAGCAAGCCAAGCGCACTTCAGACCAAGGCAAGCGCACCGAGCTCTACAAACAAGCGCAACACGTGCTCAAAGATGCTGTGCCCATGACACCTATCGCTCACTCGACGGTGTTCCAACCCATGCGCGCCAACGTGCAGGATTTCAAGATCAGCCCATTTGGCTTGAACTCCTTCTACGGCGTCAGCGTCAGCAAGTAAGACATTGCTACGGCGACGTTTCTGACGTCGCCGTAGCTTTATCTACCGAGAAAGCAGGAATTTGCCTACATCCAAATCCGCAGCTGACTACAGCATCGGGGGAGGACGCGTTGCCATTTCCTACGAGCCTTTAGGACTTTACGCATTTACTGCCGGACCCGTGGCTCATACCGTCGGGATCCGACCAGTGCATGCGTGGGTCATCGGTTACTGCTGCGTGCATGGCTTGAAATCAATGATGCCTCTACGTCCGCTGACGGGACGGCGGCTCATTGACAACACTTTGAGAGAAAAGGAAGCGTTATGCGCCATACCTTGGTTTTATCCGCATTGCTGGGCACCGGCCTGTTGGCCGCCACTTCCATCAGCCAGGCCGCCAACAACAGCCTGGTGTTCTGCTCCGAAGGCAGTCCCGCCGGTTTCGACACGGCGCAGTACACCACTGCGACCGACAACGACGCCGCCGAACCGCTGTACAACCGGTTGGCAGAGTTTGAAAAAGGCGCGACCAACGTCGTACCGGGCCTGGCCACGAGCTGGGATATTTCCGAGGACGGCCTCAAATACACCTTTCACCTGCGCGAAGGGGTGAAGTTTCATACCACCAAGTACTTCACGCCGACCCGCGATTTCAATGCCGATGACGTGCTGTTCACGTTCAATCGCATGCTCGATCCGCAACAACCTTTCCGTAAGGCTTATCCGACAGAGTTTCCGTACTTCAACGGCATGAGCCTGAACAAGAACATCGCCAAGGTCGAAAAGACCGGGCCGCTGACCGTGGTCATGACGCTCAACAGCGTGGACGCCGCGTTCATCCAGAACATCGCCATGAGCTTCGCCGCCATCCTTTCGGCCGAATACGCCGAAAAGCTGCTGGCCGAAGGCAAGCCGAGCGACATCAACCAGAAGCCGATCGGCACCGGGCCGTTCGTGTTCAAGAGCTACCAGAAAGACTCGAACATCCGTTACACCGGCAACCAGCATTACTGGGACCCGAGCCGGGTCAAGCTCGACAACCTGATTTTCGCCATCAACACCGACGCCTCGGTGCGCGTGCAGAAACTCAAGGCCGGCGAGTGCCAGATCACCCTGCACCCGCGCCCTGCCGATGTGACCGCGCTGAAGAACGACCCGGCCCTGCAACTGATCGAGAAGCCTGGTTTCAACCTCGGCTACATCGCCTACAACGTGCGCCACAAGCCGTTCGACCAGCTCGAAGTGCGCCAGGCGCTGGACATGGCGGTGAACAAGCAAGGCATTCTCAATGCCGTTTATCAGGGTGCGGGGCAACTGGCGGTCAACGCCATGCCGCCGACCCAATGGTCCTACGACGACACGATCAAGGACGTCGCCTACAACCCGGAAAAAGCCAAGGAGCTGCTCAAGGCTGCCGGCGTCAAGGAAGGCACTGAAATCACCCTCTGGGCCATGCCGGTCCAGCGTCCGTACAACCCCAACGCCAAGTTGATGGCCGAGATGCTCCAGGCTGACTGGGCGAAGATCGGCCTCAAGGTCAGGATCGTCAGCTATGAGTGGGGCGAGTACATCAAGCGCACCAAGAACGGCGAACACGACATCAGCCTGATCGGCTGGACTGGTGACAACGGTGATCCGGACAACTGGCTGGGCACGCTCTACAGCTGCGACGCCATTGGCGGCAACAACTACTCGATGTGGTGTGATCCGGCCTACGACAAGCTGATCAAGCAGGCCAAGGTCGTCACCGATCGTGACCAGCGCACCCTGCTCTACAAACAGGCGCAGCAGTACCTCAAGCAGCAGGTGCCGATCACGCCAGTCGCCCACTCAACGGTCAACCAGCCGCTGAGCGCCAAAATCGAAGGGTTCAAGGTGAGCCCGTTCGGTCGCAATGTTTTCTCGGGTGTCAGCATAGAAAAATAACCGATTAGCCAGAAATGCCGGGGGGCGGATTTTTCCGCCCTCACGCAGACGCTTTGCCGTCTTTTGCCAATTTGGCTGGCAGCAAACGTTTGCGATGCCGTGAATGAGTTCTAAACCAATAGCCGGATCACAAAAAAAGACCGGCATAAAAAAAGAAAGTAAGGAGCTTTACCCATGAAACTGAGCAGCACCGCGTTATTGGCCTTGGCCATAAGCAGCGTAACCGCCACGGCTTACGCAGAAACCCAAAGCCAGGCTTTCACCCCGGTTACCGTGAACGAGAAAAGCGCCCAAAGCGAAGCCACCGGCTTTGTCGAAGGCCAGTCGATCACCGGCACCACGCGTAACTGGTACGCCAACGAGCAATTGCAACGTGGCGCCAAGTTCGCCTACAAGAAAGACGGCGTTTCGACCCCGACCGATCGCCGGATCAACTGGGTCCAGGGCACCATCCTCAAGTACAACTCGGGCTTCACTGAAGGCACTGTCGGTTTCAGCACTGAAGTCGCCGCCTACAACGCCGTTGCCCTGGACCGGGACCGCAAAGACCTGGCGTCCAACAACGGTGGCGCACCGGGCTCTCGTCCAGGCGCGGGCAACAACCGCACCCTGACCAAGGAAGGCGGCGACGCTCAAGGACAGTGGAGCAAGCTGGGCCTGGCCAACGTCAAGGCCCGTGTCTCCAACAGCACCCTGACTGCCGGCCGCATGAACTTCAGCAGCCCGATGGTCGACGTGATCGGGAACCGTGCACTGCCTTCAAGCTTCCAGGGCGTGGCCATCCACAGCGAAGAACTGAACAACCTGGCCTTCGACCTGGCCACCTTCGACCGCAACTCACCGCGTACCGAAGAAAGCCTGCGCAAATTCCGCACCGAATACGCCAACGGCATCGTCGAAACCGACCACATCTACACCGGCGGTATCACCTACAACCCGCTCGCCAGCCTGACCACCAGCCTCTGGGCGACCCAGGCTGAAGACATCTGGAACCAATACTACTTCGGCGCCTCTCACGTACTGGGCGACAGCCAGGTACTGAGCCTGACCACCGGCCTGAACTACTACAAAACCAAGGAAACCGGAAAGGCCCTGATCGGCGATATCGACAACGACACTTACTCGCTGTCGTTCGGCCTGACCCACCAGGCCCACACCCTGACCTTCTCGTACCAGGAAGTGAACGGTAACGAGTACTTCGACTACCTGCACGAAACCAACGGCATCTACCTGGCCAACTCCCTGCTGTCGGACTTCAACGGCCCGAACGAAAAATCGTTCCAGGTTGCCTACGGCCTGAACATGGCCGAATACGGCGTACCGGGCCTGAAGTTCAACATCTACCAGGCTCGCGGCTGGGGTATCGACGGTACTCACTACACCGGCAACGGCGGCGTGGCCGGCAAGGGTTACGACGGCATCCAGTCCCAGGATGGCGAACACCACTATGAATACGGCATCGGCGCGACTTACGCCGTGCAGAGCGGCCCGCTCAAGGCCACCACGATCCGTGGCACCTACACCGCTCACCGTGCCAGCGAAAACCAGGCTGACGGCAGCATCAACGAGTTCCGTCTCGTGACCACGGTTCCGTTCAACATCCTGTAATGCCGCTGCCGAACGGCTGATTCATTGACGAGTCGGCCGTTGGGCTTTTGTCCTTTAACTGATTGCAGAGGGTTCTTGATGAAAATGCTTCCCCTACGTGCGGCCATCGCGGCTGCGTTGCTCAGTGTCGCTGTCGGTGTCTCGGCCAAACCCCTGGTAGTTTGTACCGAAAACAGCCCCGAAGGCTTCGACATGGTCCAGTACACGACTGCAGTCACAGCCGATGCGGTGGCCGAAACCATCTTCAATCGCCTGGCAGACTTCAAGCCCGGTACCACCGAAGTGATTCCGGCGCTGGCCGAATCCTGGGATATCAGCGAAGACGGCCTGAGCTACACGTTCCATCTACGTAAAGGCGTCAAGTTCCACACCACCGAATACTTCAAGCCGACCCGCGACATGAATGCCGACGATGTGGTCTGGAGCTTCCAGCGCCAGCTGGACCCGAATCATCCGTGGCACAAACTGTCGAGCGTGGGCTTCCCGTACTTTGAAAGCATGGGCTTCAAGGAGCTGCTCAAGAGCGTCGAGAAAGTCGACGACAACACGGTCAAGTTCACCCTGACCCGTCCTGAAGCACCGTTCCTGGCCGACATCGCCATGGCGTTCTCCTCGATCTATTCCGCCGAGTATGCCGACCAGTTGCTCAAGGCGAACAAGAGCGGTGACCTGAACAACAAGCCGGTCGGCACCGGCCCGTTCGTCTTCCAGCGTTACAACAAGGACGCCCAGGTACGCTTCAAGGCCAATCCGGACTACTTCCGCGGCAAGCCTCCGGCTGATGCGCTGATCCTGGCCATCGCCACCGACAACAACGTGCGCCTGCAGAAGCTAAAGGCAAACGAGTGCCAGGTCGCGCTGTATCCAAAACCGGATGACATTCCGAGCATCAAGAAAGACGACAAGCTGAAAGTCGATGAGCTGAATGCGATGACCGTCGCGTACATCGCCATCAACACCACGCACAAGTACCTGAGCGATGTACGGGTGCGTAAAGCCATCGACATCGCCTTCGACAAGGAAGCGGCTGTCAACGCGCTGTTCGGCAAGGGCAATGCAACAGCCGCAGTCAACCCGTTCCCGGACACCCTGCTGGGCTACAACCACACACTGAAGAACCCGGCCCGTGACCTGGACAAGGCCCGCGCCCTGCTCAAGGAAGCCGGCGTACCGGAAGGCACCACCTTCACCCTGTTCACCCGCAACGGAGGCGGTGCAACCAACCCGAACCCGATGCTCGGTGCGCAGATGATGCAGGCCGACCTGGCCAAGGTCGGGATCAAGATCGACATTCGCGTGATGGAATGGGGCGAAATGCTCAAACGCGCGAAAAACGGCGAGCACGACATGGTTTCCGCCGGATGGGCGGGCGATAACGGCGACCCGGATAACTTCCTGACGCCTATGCTCAGTTGTGATGCGGCCAAGAACGGCGAAAACTACGCACGCTGGTGCAATGACAAGTTCCAGGCCCTGATCGATCAGGCCCGGGAAAAAACCGACCCGGCCGAGCGTGCAGCCCTGTACGAGCAGGCCCAGGTCATTTTTAACCAGGACCAGCCGTGGATCAGCTTGGCGCACACTAGAATGTTTACCGCAATGCGCAACAACGTAGAGGGCTATCACATTAGCCCCCTCACCACGAATAACTTCGCCACCACCCAGGTGAAGTAATAAGAAAACTCCCGGCATGCCTGACCCAGGCATGCCGGGCACGCCTAACCGGCTGATGAGGTACAACACACGATGTTTAGTTTTATTGCCCGCCGACTGGGGTTACTGATCCCCACGTTCTTCGGTATCACCTTGCTGACTTTCGCGTTGATTCGCATGATCCCGGGCGACCCCGTGGAAGTCATGATGGGAGAACGTAGGGTCGATCCCGAAATGCACGCTCAGGCAATGGAACGCCTAGGTCTGAACAAACCCCTGTATGCCCAATACCTGGATTACATCGGCAAACTGGCCCACGGCGATCTCGGTGAATCCCTGCGTACCCGTGAAAGCGTCTGGACCGAATTCACCTCTCTGTTCCCCGCGACCCTGGAACTGTCCTCGGCCGCGCTGTTGTTCGCCGGTGTCCTGGGACTCTTGGCCGGAGTGATCGCGGCACTCAAGCGAGGATCCCTGTTCGACCATGGGGTGATGGGCATCTCCCTGGCGGGATATTCGATGCCGATCTTCTGGTGGGGCCTGATCCTGATCATGTTCTTCTCGGTGTCGCTGGGCTGGACCCCAGTGTCCGGGCGGATCGACCTGCTCTACGACATCGAGCCACGCACCGGCTTCATGCTGATCGATACGCTGCTGGCCGATGACGTCGACGCGTTCCTCGATGCCCTGCATCACCTGATCCTGCCGGCCATCGTGCTGGGTACCATCCCGCTGGCGGTGATCGCGCGGATGACCCGCTCCTCGATGCTCGAAGTGCTGCGTGAAGACTACATTCGTACCGCCAAGGCCAAAGGCCTGTCGCCGTCGCGCGTGGTGTTCGTGCACGGTCTGCGTAACGCGTTGATTCCGGTACTGACCGTGGTTGGCCTGCAAGTTGGTACCCTGCTGGCCGGTGCGGTCCTGACCGAAACCATCTTCTCGTGGCCCGGCATCGGCAAATGGCTGATCGAAGCCATTGGCGCCCGGGATTACCCCGTCGTGCAAAACGGCATCCTGTTAATCGCCTGCCTGGTGATTGTGGTCAACTTCGTAGTGGACATCCTCTACGGCTTTGCCAACCCACGCATCCGTCACCAGCGCTGAGATCATGACCATGACCATGACCACTCCAATTCCATCGGTAGCAGTCGATCAAAGCCTGCTGTACCCGTCTCCGTACAAAGAGTTCTGGCATGCATTCTCCAGGAACAAAGGTGCCGTCGCCGGCCTGATGTTCATGCTGCTGGTGATTTTCTGCGCGATCTTCGCCCCGTGGGTTGCCCCCCACGACCCGAGTGAGCAGTACCGCGATTTCCTGCTGACCCCGCCGGCCTGGCTGGAAGGTGGGCAACTGCAATTCCTGCTCGGTACCGACGAACTGGGCCGCGACCTGCTGTCGCGCCTGATCACTGGCTCGCGCCTGTCGTTGATGATCGGCTTGTCATCGGTGGTGATGTCGCTGATTCCTGGCATCCTGATGGGGCTGTTCGCCGGGTTCTTCCCGCGCGTGCTTGGCCCGACCATCATGCGCCTGATGGACATCATGCTGGCCCTGCCGTCCCTGCTGCTGGCCGTGGCGATCGTCGCCATCCTCGGCCCTGGCCTGATCAATACCGTGATCGCCATCGCCGTGGTGTCCCTGCCGTCCTACGTTCGTCTGACCCGCGCTGCGGTGATGGGCGAACTGAACCGCGACTACGTGACCGCCGCGCGCCTGGCCGGTGCCGGCCTGCCTCGTCTGATGTTCGTCACCGTGCTGCCCAACTGTATGGCGCCGCTGATCGTTCAGGCCACCCTGAGCTTCTCCTCGGCGATCCTCGATGCCGCCGCACTGGGCTTCCTCGGCCTTGGCGTACAACCGCCAACCCCTGAGTGGGGCACCATGCTGGCTTCGGCCCGCGACTACATCGAACGCGCCTGGTGGGTGGTGAGCCTGCCTGGTTTGACCATTTTGCTCAGCGTGCTGGCAATCAACTTGATGGGTGACGGCCTGCGCGACGCGCTGGACCCGAAACTCAAGAACGCCGCCTGAGGAGATTCCCATGTCACTGCTAGAAATCAAGAATCTCAACGTTCGCTTCGGCGACAAAAACGCCACGCCAGTGGTCGACGGCCTCGACCTGAATGTGGACAAGGGCGAAGTGCTGGCCATCGTTGGCGAATCGGGTTCCGGCAAGTCCGTGACCATGATGGCGCTGATGGGCTTGATCGAGCATCCGGGGATCGTCACTGCTGACGCCCTGAATTTCGACGGCAAGAACATGCTCAAACTCAACAATCGCCAACGTCGGCAGATCGTCGGTAAAGACCTGTCCATGGTCTTCCAGGATCCGATGACCGCGCTGAACCCGAGCTACACCGTCGGCTTCCAGATCGAAGAAGTGCTGCGCCTGCACCTGAAAATGTCCGGCAAGGCCGCGCGCAAGCGCGCCATCGAACTGCTGGAGAAAGTTGAAATCCCGGGTGCCGCCAGCCGCATGGATGCCTACCCGCATCAACTGTCCGGTGGTATGAGCCAGCGTGTCGCGATTGCCATGGCGATTGCCGGCGAACCGAAACTGCTGATCGCCGACGAACCGACCACCGCACTGGACGTAACCATCCAGGCGCAGATCATGGACCTGCTGCTGGCGCTGCAGAAAGAGCAGAACATGGGCCTGGTGCTGATCACCCACGACCTCGCGGTCGTGGCCGAAACTGCCCAGCGCGTGTGCGTGATGTACGCAGGCCAGGCGGTCGAAGTCGGTCAAGTGCCGCAACTGTTCGACATCCCGGCGCACCCCTACAGCGAAGCGCTGCTCAAGGCGATTCCGGAACACAGCCTGGGTGCCGCGCGCCTGTCGACCCTGCCGGGCATCGTTCCCGGTCGCTACGACCGTCCGCAGGGTTGCCTGCTGTCGCCGCGCTGCCCGTACGTGAAAGACAACTGCCGTCAACAACGTCCGGCACTAGACCAGAAAAGCAACAGCCTCGCTCGCTGCTTCTACCCGCTGAACCAGGAGGTGGCGTAATGGCCGTCGTTCTTACCGCCCGCGACCTGACCCGTCACTACGAGGTGTCCCGAGGCCTGTTCAAGGGTCACGCCACTGTGCGCGCCCTCAACGGCGTGTCGTTCGAACTGGAAGCCGGCAAGACCCTCGCTGTCGTAGGCGAGTCGGGTTGCGGCAAGTCCACCCTGGCCCGGGCCTTGACCCTGATCGAAGAGCCGTCCTCCGGTTCCTTGAAAATTGCCGGACAGGAAGTCGCCGGTGCCGACAAGGCCCAGCGCAAACAACTGCGCAAAGACGTGCAGATGGTGTTCCAGAGCCCGTACGCATCGTTGAACCCACGGCAAAAAGTCGGTGATCAGCTTGCAGAGCCATTATTGATCAACACCAACCTCAGCGCTGCGGAACGTCGCGAGAAAGTCCAGGCGATGATGAAGCAGGTGGGCTTGCGTCCCGAGCACTACCAGCGTTATCCGCACATGTTCTCCGGTGGTCAACGCCAGCGGATCGCCCTGGCCCGGGCGATGATGCTGCAACCGAAAGTGCTGGTAGCGGACGAACCGACCTCGGCGCTGGACGTGTCGATTCAGGCGCAGGTGCTCAACCTGTTCATGGATTTGCAGCAGGAGTTCAACACCGCCTATGTGTTCATCTCCCACAACCTGGCGGTGGTACGCCACGTTGCCGACCACGTGATGGTGATGTACCTCGGTCGTCCGGTGGAAATGGGCTCGAAAGAGGACATTTACTCTCGTCCTCTGCACCCCTACACCCAGGCGCTGTTGTCGGCGACGCCAGCCATCCACCCGGATCCGAACAAGCCGAAAATCAAGATCGTCGGCGAATTGCCCAACCCGCTGAACCCGCCGTCCGGCTGCGCTTTCCACAAGCGCTGCCCGTACGCCACCGAGCGTTGCAGCACCGAAGAGCCGGCCCTGCGCCTGCTCGACGGCCGCCAAGTGGCTTGCCACTACGCCGAGCAATTCCTCGACGGCGCGGCATAAAAAACTGTAGGAGCGAGCTTGTTCGCTCCTACAGGGATTGAGTTGCTCAAATTCTTGATGCGTTGACCAAACCCCTTCCGCCTCGATTGCGCATCAGTCAGGCAGAAGGGGTTTTCTTTTACCTGCCATTCAGCGACTACGTCTGGCTGTCACCTTCTTCTTCATCGGAGTCCGGCTCGTCGGTGGTCGAGTCATCGTCGTTGTCAGCACCACCCTGCCCCTGATCTCCCGGCTCCGATTCGGATTTGGCGAGCATCAACCCCGCGTACCCCGCCTGCCCGCTCGAGGCCTGCTCACCGTGATTGGTGCACTCGGCCCACGCCATCGACGTTCCGAGCGAAAGCATCACCAACACCTTCAACAGCAGTAAAACGCGAAACAACCTGTTCATAGCCGATTCCTTCCTTTCGTAGAGTGCCTGTCTGGCGCTGAGTCAAATCTAGTTCCGATCAGTCGGGTTCTCCAGATTGGACGTTGTCGAACCCGCGGAAATGCCCTTGGCTTGGAGACTGGTTTGCTATAAAGGTTATGCCGAAAAGATCAAAGCGTGTTCCGCCGTCCAGAACGCTTGTGTACCCACAGAATTCCTCGCAGGATTCGCGGGATGTACGCAGGACAGGACTTCCCGCGATCGGCACGTTTAATCAAAGGACACAGCATGATCAGCAGCGCCTTCGCACCGATGCAATCACTCGCCACCACCCTGCTGCCCCACGCCCTGGAACCCTCGGAAGACGGCGCTCACGACCTTTCGCACCTGCAACGGGTCTGGCACAACGCCCACTTGATTCAGGCACAGGAAGGTGGCGATCTTGAGGTGCTGCTGGCGGCGGTGCTGCTGCATGATTGTGTAGCAGTGGAAAAGAACTCGCCGTTGCGCTCGCAGGCATCGCAATTGGCAGCGCGCAAAGCGTCAGGGGTATTGGCGAAGATGGATTGGCGCGAGACAAAAATCGCCGCCGTCGCCCACGCCATCGAAGCCCATAGCTTTTCCGCCAACATCCCGCCGACCTCGCTGGAAGCGAAAATCGTGCAGGACGCCGACCGCCTCGACTCCCTGGGTATGCTCGGCGTCGCCCGCACCTTTTACGTTGCCGGGCGCATGGGCAGCGCCCTCTACGACCCGCAGGACCCACAGGCCAATAACCGCGACTATGACGACACCCGCTTCTGCATCGACCATTTCCAGATCAAGCTGCTGCATTTGGCAGACGGTTTCCAGACTGCGACAGGGCAACGTCTGGCACAGGTTCGTCATGAGCGTTTGAAGGGGTTTCTGGAGCAGTTCAAGGAAGAGATCGGGGTTGGCTGATACGCCAGGAGCACTGAACCTGCAGCCACGGCCATCCCGGCGCAGTCCACAGTCTGCGCAGTTCCATCTGGCGTAATCGGGGCGAGCAGTGGCAGATGGTTTTCCACCAGGGGACATTGATTCCCAGTGAACAATGACGCAGGCATTCATGGCGAATCCGGATCCCTCGCGAGCAAGCTCGCTCCTACAGTGCCCGCGGCGAGTCAGAGAATGTTGTGAACGCCCCGGATTACTGTAGGAGCGAGCCTGCTCGCGATGGTCGTCAATGATGACGCGTGCTGCCTGAATAAACGCGGCGGGTCTGAGTTCTTCGCGAGCAAGCTCGCTCCTACAGGGGGTTGCGTCAGGTAACAAAAAACCCCGCAGCTTTCGCGTCGGGGTTTCTGGTGTTTCAACTCAGCGCTTAATGGTGCTCACGGGTCGCACGGAATTTAACATCCGGCCAGCGCTCTTCCATCAGGGCCAGGTTGACCCGCGTAGGTGCGAGGTAGGTCAGGTGACCGCCGCCGTCCAGTGCCAGGTTTTCCACAGCCTTGTTGGAGAATTCCTCAAGCTTTTTCTTGTCGCTGCATTCGATCCAGCGCGCGGAATAAACGGTGATCGGCTCGTAGGAGCATTCGACCTTGTATTCCTCTTTCAAGCGGCTGGCGACCACATCGAACTGCAGCACACCGACGGCGCCGAGGATGATGTCGTTGCTGCGTTCAGGGAAGAACACCTGGGTCGCGCCTTCTTCGGCCAGCTGCTGCAAGCCCTGGCGCAGTTGCTTGGATTTCAGCGGATCTTTCAGGCGCACGCGGCGGAACAGTTCCGGAGCGAAGTGCGGGATACCGGTGAAGCCCAGGACTTCGCCTTCGCTGAAGGTATCGCCGATCTGGATGGTGCCGTGGTTGTGCAGGCCGATGATGTCGCCGGCAAAGGCTTCTTCCAGTTGCTCACGCTCGGAGGAGAAGAAGGTCAGCGCGTCGCCGATGCGCACGTCCTTGCCGGTGCGCACATGGCGCATCTTCATGCCTTTTTCGTACTTGCCGGAGCAGATACGCATGAAGGCGATGCGGTCGCGGTGTTTCGGGTCCATGTTCGCCTGGATCTTGAAGATGAAGCCCGAGAACTTCTCTTCCACCGGCTCCACGGTGCGCTCGTTGGCCACGCGTGCCAGTGGGCGCGGCGCCCAATCAACCACGGCGTCGAGTACGTGGTCGACACCGAAGTTGCCCAGTGCCGTACCGAAGAACACCGGGGTCAGCTGACCGTCGAGGAACTCCTGCTGGTTGAATTCGTGGCAGGCGCCCTGCACCAGTTCCAGCTGTTCGATGAAACGCTCGTACTCGTCACCCAGATGGGCGCGGGCTTCATCGGAGTCGAGCTTCTCGATGATTTTCACATCGGTGCGCTCATGACCGTGACCAGCGGTGTACACGATGATGTAGTCATCGGCGAGGTGATACACGCCTTTGAAGTCACGGTAGCAACCAATCGGCCAGGTGATCGGCGCAGCCTTGATCTTGAGGACGGCTTCGATTTCGTCGAGCAGTTCGATCGGGTCGCGGATGTCACGGTCGAGTTTGTTGATGAAGCTGACAATCGGCGTGTCACGCAGACGGCAGACATCCATCAGGGCGATGGTCCGTGGCTCTACACCTTTACCGCCGTCGAGGACCATCAAGGCCGAGTCCACCGCCGTCAGGGTGCGGTAGGTATCTTCGGAGAAGTCTTCGTGGCCCGGGGTGTCGAGCAGGTTGATCATGTGCTCGCGATACGGGAACTGCATGACCGACGTGGTAATGGAAATACCCCGCTGCTTTTCCATTTCCATCCAGTCGGAGGTGGCATGGCGGTCGGATTTACGCGATTTCACCGTACCAGCTACCGCAATCGCCTTGCCCATCAGCAAGAGCTTCTCGGTGATGGTGGTCTTACCGGCATCGGGGTGGGAAATAATGGCGAAAGTGCGGCGTTTCGCGACTTCGGCGGCCTGTTTGGTCATGGGAAATCGCCTGGCAGGTGATTCAAAAAAGGGCGCAGATTATAGCCCAAGTTGATCGAAGAACCGAACCGTTGAGCACATTAGGGGTGGCCAAATGCAGCTTCAGATGGGAACCTTTTAAAGCACGGAGACGTCCACTCCCCCGTTACGACCACTCGTCGGGGGCCTGAAACACCTGCAATTCAGCCTGACGAGGCTGTGCTCATGGCTCAATAGCCGTGTGCCTACCCTCTGTAGGAGCGAGCTCGCTCGCGAAAAACGTCCAGACAACGCGTACATTCAGATACCCCGCGTTATCGTTGACGTCCATCGCGAGCAGGCTCGCTCCTACAGTGGAACGCGCTCGGCATGAGCTGCTTCTCGCGATCATTTTTCGGCAGCCAGGCATGGCGTTGCCACACGAAAATTTTTCGCCGACTGAAAAAAGGAGTCCGCCTGTGGCTATCCACTATGGCAAAGGGCTGATAGGAGGCGCGCTGGTAATCGCCCTTCTGGCCCTGCTGATCCACTGGATCGGCATCGACACGATCGAACACTACCGCGACGATTTGTTGTTTTACCTGCAAGCTCATCTGATTCTCGTCCTCGCTTCCATGCTGGCCGCCCTTGTCGTGGGCATTCCTGCCGGCATCCTCCTCAGCCGCCCGTCCATGGTCGGCCGTGCCGAACGCTTCATGCAGTTTTTCAACATCGGCAACACCGTTCCGCCCCTCGCCGTTCTGGCCATAGCCCTCGGTATCCTCGGCATCGGCAGCGGCCCGGCCATCTTCGCCCTGTTCCTCGCCTCGCTACTGCCCATCGTACGCAACACCTACGAAGGCCTGAAAAACGTTCAGGGTTCGCTCAAGGAAGCCGCCGTCGGCATCGGCATGACCCCGCTCCAGGTGCTGCGGAAAGTCGAATTGCCCAGCGCGGTGCCGATCATCATCGGTGGTGTGCGCGTGGCGTTGGCGATCAATGTCGGGACGGCGCCGCTGGCGTTCCTGATCGGCGCCAACAGTCTCGGCAGCCTGATCTTCCCCGGCATTGCCCTGAACAATCAGCCGCAATTGCTCCTCGGCGCGGCCTGCACCGCCCTGCTGGCCTTGTTGCTCGACGGTCTGGTGACACTCGCCAGCCGCCTCTGGCTCGAACGCGGCTTGCGCCCGTCTTAAGCCTCGGCAAAGGAATCGTCATGAAAACTTCAAGCTTTTTACTAGGCTGCGTTCTGCTGTTCGCAGGATTTACCCAAGCCGCTGACAAACCCTTGATCCGCATCGGCGCCCGGGTGTTCACCGAACAGACCCTTCTGGCGGAAATCACTTCGCAGTACCTGCGCACCAAGGGTTACGACGTGCAAGTGACCGGCGGCCTGGGCAGCAATCTGGCCCGCGGTGCCCACGAAAGCGGGCAGCTGGACATGCTCTGGGAATACACCGGCGTGTCGCTGGTGGCCTACAACCATGTGACGGAAAAACTCGACAGCGAACAGTCCTACGCCCGGGTGAAAGAACTCGACGGCAAAAAAGGGCTGGTCTGGCTGACCCCGTCGAAATTCAGCAACACCTATGCCTTGGCACTGCCGAAGAACGTTGCGGATAAATACCCGCAGGTCCACAGCATCAGCGATCTGAACAAGGTGCTGCGCGATGAAGCCAGGACCAACAATCTGGTGGCGCTGGACACCGAGTTCGCCAACCGTTCCGACGGTCTGGACGGCATGGTCAAGCTGTACGACATGAACCTGACCCGCAAGAACATCCGCCAGATGGACGCCGGCCTGGTCTACACCGCCCTGCGCAATGGCCAGGTGTTTGCCGGCCTGGTCTACACCACCGACGGCCGCCTGAACGCCTTCAAGCTCAAGCTGCTCGAAGACGACAAGCATTACTTCCCCGACTACACCGCCGCGCCCGTGGTGCGCCAGGCCTACCTCGATGCGCATCCGCAACTGGCCGAACAGCTCAAGCCGCTGGCTGAACTGTTCGACGACAACACCATGCGCGAGCTCAACGCGCGGGTCGATGTCGATCACCAAAGCCCTTCGTCCGTTGCCGCAGATTTCCTGCGCCAGCATCCAATCCAATAAGGAGGAAAAGCCATGGAATTTCTCAACGCCTTTTCCCACCTCGACTGGGCACAGGTACTGCACCTGACCGGGCAACACATCACCCTGGTCGGCATCGCCGTGCCCCTGGCGATCGTGGTCGGCGTGCCGCTGGGCGTGCTGATGACGCGTTTCCTGACGCTCGCCGGGCCGCTACAGGCCAGCGCCACGGTGCTGCTGACCGTGCCGTCGATTGCCCTGTTCGGCCTGCTGCTGCCGTTCTACTCCAAGTTCGGCCAGGGCCTGGGCCCGATGCCGGCCATCACCGCGGTGTTCCTGTATTCGCTGTTGCCGATCATGCGCAACACCTACCTGGCCCTGACCAGCGTCGAGCCGGGCATCCGCGAAGCCGCCCGCGGTATCGGCATGACCTTCGGCCAGCGCCTGCGCATGGTCGAACTGCCGATTGCCGTGCCGGTGATCCTCGCCGGTGTGCGCACCGCCGTGGTCATGAACATCGGCGTCATGACCATCGCCGCCACCATCGGCGCCGGCGGCCTCGGCGTACTCATCCTCGCTTCCATCAGCCGCAGCGACATGTCGATGCTGATCGTCGGCGCCGTGCTGGTCAGCCTCCTGGCCATCTTCGCCGACCTGCTTCTGCAATGGCTGCAACGCTCGCTGACTCCAAAAGGACTGCTCAAATGATCGAACTTCAAAACCTCAGCAAGACCTTCCAAAGCAACGGCAAAGACGTCAAAGCCGTGGACTCGGTGAGCCTGACCGTCAATGAAGGCGAAATCTGCGTATTCCTCGGGCCATCGGGTTGCGGCAAAAGCACCACGCTGAAGATGATCAACCGCCTGATCAAGCCGACCTCGGGCAAGATCCTGATCAATGGCGAAGACACCACCGGCCTCGACGCAGTGACCCTGCGCCGCAACATCGGTTATGTGATCCAGCAGATCGGCCTGTTCCCCAACATGACCATCGAAGAGAACATCGTGGTGGTGCCCAAGCTGCTCGGCTGGGACAAGCAGAAATGCCACGACCGCGCCCGCGAGTTGATGAGCATGATCAAGCTCGAACCCAAGCAATACCTGCATCGTTATCCACGAGAATTGTCCGGTGGCCAACAACAGCGGATCGGCGTAATTCGCGCACTGGCCGCCGATGCGCCACTGTTGCTTATGGACGAACCCTTCGGCGCGGTTGACCCGATCAACCGCGAGATGATCCAGAATGAGTTCTTCGAAATGCAGCGGGCGCTGAACAAGACCGTGATCATGGTCAGCCACGACATCGATGAGGCGATCAAGCTCGGCGACAAGATCGCGATCTTCCGTGCCGGCAAACTGTTGCAGATCGATCACCCGGATACTCTGCTCGCGCATCCGGCGGATGAGTTTGTCAGCAACTTCGTCGGTCAGGACAGCACACTCAAGCGCCTGCTGCTGGTAAAAGCCGAAGACGCGGCGGACAACGCGCCTTCCGTCAGCCCGCAAACCCCGGTGGCCGAAGCGCTGGAGTTGATGGACGAGCATGACCGACGCTACGTGGTGGTCACTTGTGCCGAGAATAAAGCCCTGGGTTACGTGCGCCGTCGCGACCTGCACCGTCAAGCCGGCGCTTGCGCGCAGTACCAACGCGAGTTCAACGCCACCGCAGCGTACGACGAGCACTTGCGCATCTTGCTGTCGCGCATGTACGAGTTCAATCGCGCGTGGTTGCCGGTGATGGATGCCGAACGGGTGTTTTTGGGGGAGGTGACGCAGGAGTCGATTGCGGCTTACCTGAGCTCTGGCCGATCGCGCGGGATGAAGACCAATATCGTGTCGCCTGCCGAGGCAGTGATCGCCTGATCACCCATATCGCCAGGTAAAAAACGCAAAACCTGTAGGAGTGAGCCTGCTCGCGATTGCGCAATATCAGTCAACGACGATGTTGGCAGTGAAAATGCCATCGCGAGCAGGCTCGCTCCTACAAGGTTTGTGCAATTTTTGGGTAATCGGCATACCGGAAAAAAATATCAACAGTCGCGACTGTAAAAGCCATCCGAAAATACGCGCTGAAATAGTCAAATCCCCTCTCAGCCTACCTTTTCGCAGCCAACGTCGGCGATGTTGACGCTATCGTAGTTACTAGCGACTTGGCGCACAAAAGCGTCGAACGTGCAGATATTCTTAACACTTCACAATTCCTTGGGAACATCCGACTGTCATCTGTGTCGGTTACAAAGAGTAATGCTCGCAACGCACGTCAGAAGAGTGCAAAAACGCGACATTTTTTGTTGATCTCAGGCCCCTCACGCCCTAAAGTTCGCGCCGAACGTCCATGCTGGAAACGATCCATCCGGCTCAAGTACTGACGACGAGACAGCAAGGCCAAGGGAAAGCTGCACTTCCCATGGCCTTTTTGCTTTCGGCGACATGCCTTGGGAAGTAGGCGAACCAAAGTGGGGATACGGAGGACGTTCATTTGCACCCATTGATTACTAATGTTTGCCACTAGGAGTCCCAGGTATGTCGATCCAGGTCGAAGACTATTTCGCGCGTGAAACCTTTCAGAAAATGAAGGCGTTCGCCGACAAACAGGAAACCCCGTTCGTGGTGATCGACACCGCGATGATCAGCCAGGCCTATGACGACCTGCGCGCCGGTTTCGAATTCGCCAAGGTCTACTACGCGGTCAAGGCCAACCCGGCCGTCGAGATCATCGACCTGCTCAAAGAGAAAGGCTCGAGCTTCGACATCGCCTCTATATACGAGCTGGACAAAGTGCTCGATCGCGGCGTCAGCGCCGACCACATCAGCTACGGCAACACCATCAAGAAATCCAAGGACATCCGCTACTTCTACGAGAAGGGCGTGCGTCTGTTCGCCACCGACTCCGAAGCCGACCTGCGCAACATCGCCAAGGCCGCACCGGGCTCGAAAGTCTACGTGCGTATCCTGACCGAAGGCTCGACCACCGCCGACTGGCCGTTGTCGCGCAAATTCGGCTGCCAGACCGACATGGCCATGGACCTGCTGATCCTCGCCCGTGACCTGGGCCTGGTGCCTTATGGCATCTCGTTCCACGTGGGTTCGCAGCAGCGCGACATCAGCGTCTGGGACGCGGCCATCGCCAAGGTCAAAGTGATCTTCGAACGCCTGAAGGAAGAAGACGGCATTCACCTGAAGCTGATCAACATGGGCGGCGGCTTCCCGGCCAACTACATCACCCGCACCAATAGCCTGGAAACCTACGCCGAGGAAATCATCCGCTTCCTCAAGGAAGACTTCGGTGACGACCTGCCGGAAATCATCCTGGAACCGGGCCGTTCGCTGATCGCCAACGCCGGCATCCTGGTCAGCGAAGTGGTGCTGGTCGCGCGTAAATCCCGTACTGCTGTCGAGCGTTGGGTGTACACGGATGTGGGCAAGTTCTCCGGCCTGATCGAAACCATGGACGAAGCCATCAAGTTCCCGATCTGGACCGAGAAGAAAGGCGAGATGGAAGAAGTGGTCATCGCCGGCCCGACCTGCGACAGCGCCGACATCATGTACGAAAACTACAAGTACGGCCTGCCGCTGAACCTGGCCATCGGTGATCGCCTGTACTGGCTGTCGACCGGTGCCTATACCACCAGTTACAGCGCCGTCGAGTTCAATGGTTTCCCGCCGCTGAAGTCGTTCTACGTTTAAATTTTGCCCGCTGTACAAAAAAGGCCTGTGAGTAATCACAGGCCTTTTTTATTTCTATCATCTCCTCTTGAAAGCGATTTCAAAGCGTCGTCACAACACATTAAGTTTCGATATCAGAAAGCTGCATTTTATCTAATAGAAACAGCAAATCGCAGAGCTTCACTCCCTACCCGACACACATTGAAATTCTTCCAGACTTAACTTTAACTACAACCACCATTACTTTTTCAGTGGCAACAACAAGGACCTCCATGACGGAAAAGCACAAAAGGGATTTTCATGTTAGCCATTCAAGAACAGACCATTACCGCCGAAGAGCTTAACTCACTGACATCGGATTTCATGGGAGCCGTTTCCGGCACCCTCAAAGGTGTCGAGCGTGAACAAGGACTATTAGTTACAAACGACGACATCAGAAAAATCAAGCGCTACGTCAATGCCGCACTGGCACTACCGATCGAAATCGAGGAAATAGAACAGATTCACAAGTACGACAGACTGAATATCGCAGGGCTTAAATCTGCCGATATGCAGATCCTGTTCACATCCATGAAAAATCATGCAGCAACCTGGTCACCACTGGAAACCAGCATGAAGAAAGTTGGTTCTGACCTTCATGTATTTGCCGACAAGTTCACTTCAAGTAGTCGATCAATCATCGACTACTTGGAGACACTACCTAGCTACATCAGTGGAATCGGAAAAATCGGTGACCTGAGCCCGGAGGAAATCGAAAACCTGCCAGAAATTAAATTAACCGGAGATGAGAAACAAAAAATTCCGGCTTTATTGGCATTGGTTGACGAACTCAAAATAGTTATTACCAAACACAGTGCAAGCACGCAGACCACCAAAGCTCAGATTACCGAATTCAAACGTGAAATCAGCAATTCGCTGAAGCCGGCGCTGGGTTTAAAAATAGCCCTTTGCAACAGCCATAACTTCAACGAAGAAATAAAACTGCTCAATGAAAGTCTCGACACCCTCAACCAGCGCATCAACGAAAAGTTGGCGGAAATCGAACAATACTCCCAGAGCAAATGGTGGGGGCTGCTCGGTGGCGCAGTTGGTTTCATCGTCACGTCCACCATTTATGGAAACAAGGCTCAGCAAGCTCGGAAAGAACTGGATCAGCTAACAACTCAGCGACGTGAAATCGAAGCAAAGATTGCAACCATCAGCGCAGCGTTTGCGTCGTTGCGGGCATTCGAAACCGACCTTCAGGACCTGCAAATCAGAGTCGAAGATGCGGCTGGCAGTTCATCGAACCTCGAAAGTCTGTGGGAGTTGATAGCGGGTTATGTAGACGCTTCCAGCGAAGGGCTCAATGGCGTTACCAATACCATGTACCTGGTGATTTTTGCCGCAAGGCTAAAAGGGATGATGGGTAACTGGTTAGAGATAAAAAAGCAGGCTGGCGATTTATTGACGGCCTTTAACAACGCCACCCGCAACGCCTGACACTCCGCAAATGCAAACCTACCCCCTACCATAAAACTTCCTTTTTTAAAGACAGGACAATCATGACCGTACATACACTAGACACCTCATTTCAATACCCAGTACCTGACATGAAAAAAATCAAGGAGAGCAGAGAAGCACTCAATTATAAAATCCGTACATTGAGCACCATTTACTTACCCGTACTAGGAGAACAATTAAAGTCGCTACAGGAAGAAATAAATTCAACCAACAAGCAGGCGCTCAGCACCTTAACCCTGACCCCCACAGCATTACCCATTACTGAAATCAAACACTTCCTTACCGCCATTGAAAACCTGAAAACAGGAACACCCACACCGGAACAGCAGGAGGCGATAGACAGCTTTTACAAAGAAATCAAAATATTAATGAAGAGCGGGACAACCGGAACATTAGATTTTCTGACGGCATTAAACAAAAATTTGATAATTCTGAAAGCAGTGACACTCAGCGACAACCAATACCGAATCAAAGAGCTGGAAACTTCAATCAGCAACGCTACTCCGCATATCCAAGTAGGAGAAAATGCAATAGCAGGACTACTCAAAGACGAATCAGAGCTGAACGAGGCGATAAAACTCATTGAAGCGACAGACACCTTCTCGCTCATCAGGGAGTTTTTTCTAACCGCTGAAAAACTCGCCAACCTCAACCTGTCCGCGCCTCAGGTCGAACTTGTCAAGACAGGTATTGCTGGCGCCGGCAAGATCCTCAACTTAATCAGTGACAGAATAAAGTATGACCACCTGATCCAGGCCAGAAGCCAGATTCAAAAACGACTGGATGACCGCCGCCGCAATCTCGCTGGCATCAATCAAGATATAAAAATCCTACAGGATCAAAAAAGTCAGTTGCAGGAATTCCAGTCCGTACAAACACCCAGAGAACTCTATACCCATGAATTGAGTGTTCTCGCCGACGCCATTAATAAATTCCTGGAACTTACCGAACATGACGAGAGCGACGATCTCGAGTCGGTGGTTAAACGCTTCATTGAACAATCAGATATTTTCATGAAGCATATGAAGTCTCTGCGCGGGGAATGGAAGAGCTAAACCGGTTTCGATTCGGTTGTTTGCGGCAACTTCGATTAATGCGAGCGAAAACCCTGAGCAGCCTTTTCGCTCGCCTCAATGACTGTCATACCCACATGCTCATGCCAGCGCCTGATTTTGCAATTGCACGGCACGCTGTTCAAAGCACGGCGCCAATGCCCGTAGATCCGGGTGAGGAGCGTGTAACAGTGCCTGGCCGCTGACGCGCAGGAAGTTCAGGTTCCCTGCCGCCAATGCCTTGTGCAACCACACCAAGGCCTCTTCGATTTTCCCGTCCTGCGCCAGAACAGCCGCATAGCTGAATTGCCCGCGGAAATCCCCACCCTTGGCAGAACGTCGATACCACTCGAAAGCGGCATCCGGGTCGGCCTGGCAAAATCGGCCTTCCTCCATATAGCGCCCCAGCAGGTTCATCGACTTCGCATGGCCAAGGTCCGCCGCACGCCGATACCAGCTAAGCGCCAGCGCCTGATCCTCGGCTACACCGCGCCCGGTGGCGAGCAGATTGGCGAAATTGTACATCGCCCAATCCAGCCCTGCCGCAGCGGCAATTCGGTAATGCCTGGCCGCCAGCGATGCATCGTCCGCACAACCCCAACCATGCTCATGACAACGGCCGAGCATGTTGCGCGCCATCAGGTGCCCCTGGCGCGCGGCGATGCCGAACCAGCTCAGCGCCAGCGGCTTATCCTGCGCGATCCCCTGGCCGTCGAGCAGAATCTGCCCGAGCAAAGCCTGGGCTTCAATCTCCCCTTCGCGTGCGGCAATCAGGATGGCCTGGGCCGCGCGGGCCGGACTTTCGTCGAGCATCGCGCGCAGGCGCTCACCGTCGAGCAATTCCTCGCGGCGTAAACGAAAATCCGCCACTTACACCTCGACCCAGCGACGCAGCAGATTGTGATAAGTGCCGGTCAGGCGGATCAGTGACAGATGATCGGGCACATCGCGGGTCAGTTGCTGGATTGCCCCGTCCATCTCGAACAACAGGGCGCGCTGGCTGTCTTCGCGCACCAGGCTTTGAGTCCAGAAAAACGAGGCGAGTCGCGTTCCGCGCGTCACCGCGTTGACCTTGTGCAGGCTGGTGCCGGGGTACAGCACCATGTCACCGGCAGGCAGCTTCACCCGTTGGGTGCCGAAGGTGTCCTGGATTTCCAGCTCGCCGCCGTCATAATCCTCGGGCTCGCTGAAGAACAGCGTGGCGGACAAGTCCGTGCGTACCCGTTCGATACTGCCTTTGGGCTGACGCACCGCATTGTCGATATGGAAGTCGAAACTGCCACCGGCGGTGTAACAGTTCACTAACGGAGGAAAGACTTTGTGCGGCAGTGCAGCTGACATGAACTGCGGATTTTTCCACAGCCGTTCCAGCATCGCCGCGCCGATCTCCTTGGCCAGCGGATGCCCTTCAGGCAGCTGCAAATTGTGCTTGGCCTTGGCCGACTGGTAGCCGGCGGTGATCTTGCCATCGGCCCAATCGGCCTGTTCCAGAGCCTCGCGAATGCGCTGCACCTCGTCTTTTTCGAACAGGCCGGGAATGTGCAGCAGCATGACAAAGACACCTGAAAACAAAGGGGTGCCAATGGTATTGATTCTTATTGCCATTGTAAAACCCATCTGACGAATGAGTCAGCAAAAACCGTAAGGTTAAATTGTAAAGAATGTAAATTAAGTGCGAATAGTAATATTTCGCAATTGTTACGAATACGTATTTACCCTATATTCCGCCGCCTCAAATCCTTGGGGAGGGGAATTCAAATGTCGCGTCAACAACCACAAGTACCGGTCAGTTCACCACGTCTGCTCGCATCTGCCATCGGCATGGCGATTACTGCCGGCTCTGCGGGCCACATGGTTTTCGCGGCGGAAAAAACCGACGAAAAAGCACCGGACAAAGTGATTTCGCTGGGCGCCACCGCCATCACCGGCGAAGCCCAGGACGAGACGACCTACAACGTAGAGAAAGCCTCCTCGCCCAAGTACACTGCACCGCTGATCGACACTCCGCGCTCGGTGACCGTTGTTCCGCAACAAGTCTTGAAAGACACCGGCTCGCTCAACTTGCAGGACGCGCTGCGCACCGTTCCGGGCATCACCTTCGGTGCCGGTGAAGGCGGCAACCCGCAGGGCGACCGCCCATTCATCCGCGGCTTTGACGCCCAGGGCGACACCTATCTGGACGGCGTGCGCGATACCGGTTCCCAGAGCCGCGAGATCTTCGCCGTTGAATCGATCGAAGTCAGCAAAGGCCCGAACTCCGCGATCGGCGGCCGTGGCGCCGCCGGCGGCAGCATCAACCTGGTCAGCAAGAAAGCGCACCTGGGCGATTCGCTCGACGGTGGTTTCACCTGGGGCTCCGACCAGACCCAACGCTACACCTTCGACGGCAACTACCAGTTCACCGACACCGCCGCTGGCCGTCTGAACCTGCTGAGCCACGAGAGCAACGTCGCCGGACGTGACAGCGTCGATTACGACCGTTGGGGTGTTGCACCGTCCCTGGCCTTCGGCCTGGGTACGGACACACGCGTCAACCTCGACTACTACCACCTCGAAAGCAATGACACGCCGGACTCGGGTATTCCGTACTCCATCCCGGTCGGTGGCTCGACTGCCCGTACCAAGGCCAATCCGGACAAGCCGAATGACGGCGGCGACAGCAGCAACTTCTATGGTCTGACCGATCGCGACTTCCGCAAGACCCGCACCGACACCGCGACCTTCGCCATCGAGCACGACCTGAGCGACTCGCTGACCATCAAGAACACCCTGCGTCACGGCACCAGCATGCAGGATTACATCCTGACCCAGCCGGACGACAGTAAAGGCAACGTCAACAACGGCAGCGTCTGGCGCCGCGCGAACACCCGCGTGAGCAACACCGAGACCACCACCAACCAGACCGACCTGTTTGGCGATGTCTACATTGCCGGGTTCAAGAACAGCTTCTCCACCGGTGTCGAATACACCCACGAGGAAAGCGAAAAGTCCTCGTACAACGTCAACACGGACACCACCCCGGGAACAGCAGCGGTGACCACCAACTGCTCGCCGGCACTGATCGGCGCGCCAAGCGGCTTCAACTGCACCTCGCTGTCCAACCCGAACCCGAATGATCCATGGAACGGTGCCATCTCGCGTAATTACGCCGGCACCAACACCAAGGCCGACACCTACGCACTGTACGTGTTCGACACCCTGACGTTGTCCGAGCGGTGGCTGGTGAACATGGGCCTGCGGTATGACCATTTCAATACCCAGTACCGTACCTTTGACGGTTCCGGCGCCACCGTCGTGACCAAAGGCAACGCAGCCAAAGGCAAGGACACCAGCGAATTCGTCACTGGCCAGTTCGGCGTGGTCTACAAGCCAGCCGAAAACGGCAGCATCTATGCGTCCTACGCGACGTCTGCCACGCCACCGGGCAACACCTTGGGCGAAGGTTCGGAAGGCAACCCGTTGGGTGGCACGCCGGATCGCAACGGCAACCTGCTGAGCAGCGACATGGAGCCGGAAACCACCAAGAACTACGAAATCGGTACCAAGTGGGATCTACTGAACAATCGCCTGTCGTTGACCGCCGATATCTTCCGCACCGAGAAAGACAACGCTCGTGTGCAGACCAACACCACCACCTTCGAAAACGTCGGCAAAACCCGCGTTCAAGGCATCGAACTGTCGGCCAGCGGCAAGCTCACCGACAAATGGCAAGTGTTCGCCGGTTACGCCTACATGGACAGCGAACAAATCGATGGTGGCCCATTGGGCGCGGCCAATGACGGCAACCAGTTACCTAACACGCCGGAAAACAGCGCCAGCCTGTGGACGACCTACCAGGTCACGCCAAGGCTGACCATCGGTGGCGGTGCGTTCTATGTCGATGACGTGTTCGGCAGTACCGCCAACACCACCATGGTTGATTCCTACGTTCGTTACGACGCGATGGCGGCCTATAAGCTGACCAAGAACGTCGACCTGCAACTGAACGTGCAGAACCTGACCGACGAAACCTACTACGACAAGGCGTTCTCGACTCACTTCGCCAACCAGGCGGCCGGTCGTACCGCGTTGCTGAGCACCAACTTCCACTTCTGATGGAATTGTGACCAACAACCTCCTGTAGGAGCGAGCTTGCTCGCGATGGACCGGAGAACGACGCGGGGTGTCAGGCTTTACGCGTCATCGTTGACGACCATCGCGAGCGAGCTCGCTCCTACAGGAGGGGTGAAGGTTGAAATCAGCGGCAGTGCCCCGTTCATCCAGGTGAATGGGGCCTTTGTGCGTAAAAAAGAATGCGTCTCGACAACCCCACGGCATAATGCGCACCGTGATGAATCAATTTGAACGAACAAGGCGAGCGACGTGTTGAAGAAAACCCTGTTCCAGTTGCACTGGTTTTTCGGCATCAGCGCCGGGCTGGTCCTGGCCCTGATGGGCATCACCGGGGCAACGGTGTCGTTTCAGGATGAAATCCTGAGCACACTCAACCCTTCTGTGTTGCAGGTCGAGAAACAGGTCGCCGGTGTGCTGCCGCCCGCCGAACTGGTGGAGCACATCGAAGCCGCGTCGGGCAAAAAAGTCTCGATGCTCACGGTGGAAACCGACAGCGGCAACGCCGCCAAAGTGTGGTTCACCCCACCACCAGGTGAACGCCGTGGCGAGAAGCGCTACTTCGATCCGTACACCGCCGGGTTCCTGGGCGACGCCACCGGCCAGGACTTCTTCGGCCTGATGCTGCAACTGCACCGCTTCCTCGCCATGGGCGACACGGGTCGGCAGATCACCGGCGCCTGCACACTGATTCTGGTGTTCTTCTGTCTTTCCGGGCTGTACTTGCGCTGGCCTCGCCAGTGGAAAAGCTGGCGTGCCTGGCTGACCCTGGACTGGAAGAAAAAGGGTCGCAGTTTCAATTGGGACCTGCACTCAGTGGCTGGCACCTGGTGCCTGGTGTTTTACCTCCTGGCAGCGTTGACCGGGTTGTCCTGGTCCTACGAGTGGTACAACAAGGGCCTGACCCGGTTGCTCTCCGACTCACCGCAGAACGAGCGCGTTCGCGGCGGACGTGGCCCTGCGCCAAGCGGTCCGGCACCGACAGCCGATTACGCGGCGATGTGGAGCAGCATCTACAGCGCGGCCGGTCCGCAACTCAGTTCCTATAATGTGCGCATGCCGCCCGTGGCCGGCCAACCAGCGACCGTGTACTTCCTGCTGAAAACTTCGCCTCACGACCGCGCCCTCAACCAGATCACCCTCGACCCGGCCACCGGTGTGGTCAAACGGGTTGATCGCTACAGCGACAAGAGCCTCAAGGCGCAACTGCTGACCAGCATCTATGCGCTGCACGTCGGCAGTTACTTCGGCATCGTCGGGCGCATCATCCTGACCCTCACCGCGTTGACCATGCCGCTGTTCTTCGTCACCGGCTGGATGCTGTACCTGGATCGTCGGCGCAAAAAACGCCAGATCAAGGATGCGCGCAAAGACCTCGTGCAAACCGCCAGCGATGCGCCGGCGTGGCTGATCGGCTTCGCCAGCCAAAGTGGTTTTGCCGAGCAGTTGGCATGGCAGACCGCCGGTCAATTGCAGGCCGCAGGCTTGCCGGTAAAAGTGCAACCATTGGCGGACGTCAGCGAGCAGGACTTGCATGAATCGAACAATGCCTTGTTCGTCATCAGCACCTTCGGCGACGGCGAAGCACCGGACAGCGCCCGCGGTTTCGAGCGCAAGGTACTGGGCCGGGCACCGAGCCTGGGACGCCTGAATTATGCCGTCCTTGGGTTGGGCGACCGGCAGTATCAACACTTCTGCGGTTTCGCCAAACGCCTGCACGCCTGGTTGGGCGAACATGGCGCAAAGACCCTGTTCGCCCCGGTGGAGGTCGACAGCGGTGACCCTTACGCCTTGCGTCACTGGCAACAGCAACTGGGCCTGTTGACCGGTCAGGCCCCCGTGGATACCTGGCAAGCACCCAACTACGACAACTGGACCCTGCTGCGTCGTGAACTGCTCAACCCGGACAGCAGTGGCTCGCCGGTGTACTTGTTGGGCCTCAAGTCTCCTTCCACCAGCAGCTGGCTGGCGGGCGACCTGGTGGAAGTGTTGCCGCGCAATTGCCCGTGGGCCATCGAGCATTTCCTCGACGGCCTGGGCATTCACGGTGAAACCAGGGTGCAACTCAACGGCCTGGAGGAAACCCTCGAACAGGCCCTGGCCAGCCGCCAGTTGCCGGAGAACCGCGCCCATCTGGTCGGCCTGCACGCCCAAGCGTTGGCAGAGGCCCTCGTGCCGTTGGCCATGCGCGAGTATTCCATTGCGTCGATCCCGGCCGATGGCGTGCTGGAATTGATCGTGCGCCAGGAAGTGCACGCCGACGGCAACCTCGGCGTCGGCTCCGGTTGGCTGACCGAGCACGCGCCCGTAGGCAGTTCCATCAGCCTGCGAGTGCGGCGCAATAGCGGTTTCCATCTGCCGGCGCAGCCGGTGCCGATGATCCTGCTGGGCAACGGCACGGGGCTGGCCGGGTTGCGCAGCCTGCTCAAGGCGCGGATTGCCGATGGTCAGCAACGTCACTGGCTGCTGTTTGGCGAGCGCAATCGCGAACACGATTACCTGTGCCGAAAGGAGCTGGAGGAGTGGCTGATCAATGGTGATCTGGCGCGCCTCGACCTGGCGTTTTCCCGCGACCAGGCCGAAAAGGTTTACGTACAGGATCGCCTGCGCGAATCGGCAGCCGAGTTCAAGAAGTGGCTGGCGGACGGTGCGGTGATCTACATCTGCGGCAGCCTTCAAGGCATGGCTTCAGGCGTGGACCAGGTGCTCAACGAGGTGTTGGGCGCCGCCGAAGTGGAGCGCCTGATCGAACAGGGCCGCTACCGCCGCGACGTGTACTGATTCACTGAATTCCCTGTGGGAGCGAGCTTGCTCGCTCCCACAGGGGCTTTGTGTCCAGCGATCAGAGCGGCTGCAACTTCTGCTCAAACACCGACACACCATCCAGATCGCGCAACACCACGCTCAACTCCCCGCTCTGCCCATCGATGTTCACCTCGCCAAAAAACTGAAACCCGGCAAACGGCGAGAGGTTCTGCGCCGGTGGGGCCTTTTCGAACACCGCTTCAGGACCAAAGGTTTTATCCAGCGGATTCGGCCCGTAGCTGCCGGCATTCAAAGGCCCGGCGACGAACTCCCAGAACGGTTCGAAATCCTGAAACGCCGCCCGATCCGGATGGTAATGATGGGCCGCGCAGTAATGCACATCCGCAGTCAGGAACAGGAAATTGCGCACCTGCTGCCGCCGCAGAAAACCGAGCAATTCGGCGATTTCCAGTTCGCGGCCCTGGGCCGGGCCGGGGTCACCGTTGGCCACCGCGTCCCACCTCGTGACACCGGGGCTGACTTCGCCGTCCCCTTCGCCGAGGCCGATGGGCATGTCGGCGGCGATCACTTTCCATTGCGCATTCGAGGCCTGCATTTCGCGCTTGAGCCAGTCCAGTTGCTCACGACCGAGGAATGGCTTGGCCTCGCCCAGATTGTCGTCATTGGCCCCGCGATAACTGCGCATGTCCACCACGAACACATCGAGCATGGGCCCGTAACCGAGCTTGCGATAGATGCGCCCGCCGCCATCGGCGCTCTGCCAGCGCATCGGCGCGTATTCGAGCCAGGCCTGGCGTGCGCGGTCCACCAGACTGTGGATATCTTTGCTCTGGTAACGCGCACCCAGCTGCTTGCCGGGCGACCAGTTGTCCACCACTTCGTGGTCGTCCCACTGCCAGATCTGCGGGACCTCGGCGTTGAAGCGACGGATGTTTTCGTCCATCAGGTTGTAGCGGTAATTACCACGGTACTCATCGAGGGTCTCGGCGCTTTTGCTCTTGGCCTCGGTGGTGATGTTGCGCCATACCCGGCCGCTTTCTGTGGTGAGCTGCGCCCGGATCGGGATATCGGCGTAAATGATGTCGCCGCTGTGGATAAAGAAGTCCGGCAGCCGCCGGCGCATCGCCTCGTAGATGCGCATGCCGCCAAAGTCCGGGTTGATGCCGAAGCCCTGGCCGGCGGAGTCGCCGCTCCAGACAAAACGGATGTCGCGCCGGGTCTGCGGCACGCTGCGCAAGTGACCGAACCAGGGCTCGCTGGCAACGCCGCTCTGGGCGTCCTCAAACTGCACGCGATAGAAAATCGCCTGGTCGGCGGGCAGCCCGCTGAGTTCGACCCGAGCGGTGAAATCGGTGCGCGCATCGGCCAAGGGCGAGACGAAACGTCGAGGGTTGGAAAACAGGCTGCGGGTGTCCCACTCCACCACCATCCGCGCGGGGCGATCGCAGCGGCTCCAGATGATCGCCCGGTCGCCCAGCAGGTCGCCGGACTGCACGCCGTCGGTGAGTTGCGGCCGGTCCTTGACCGAAGCGATCACCGCCGGCGCCAGCCCCGGCAACAGCAATCCGGCGCCTACCGCTTGCATGACACGACGGCGCCCGAGGTTGAAATCGCTCATGGTGTTCTCCCTGAAAAAGGAAAAACTAAAGCATGGCCCTAAGACCCTGGCATGACACAAATATCTACTAGCAATGCAGATCCATTGTAGGAGCGAGCCTGCTCGCGATAGCAGTGTAACAGTCGCCATATTTGCTGAATATCACGCCGTCATCGCGAGCAGGCTCGCTCCTACAGGATTGGGTGTCAGGCGCTGACGGGCTCTACCGCCAGCTCCACCGCCTCCGACCGTTTCACCAGCGCATACACCACCGCCGTCAACAGGCTCCCTGCCACAATCGCCAGCAAATAAAGCAGCGCATGGTTGATCGCATTCGGGATCGCCAGCACGAACAACCCACCGTGGGGCGCCATCAGTTTGCAGCCGAAATACATCGACAGCGCACCAGTCAACGCACCGCCGGCGATGCTCGCCGGAATCACCCGCAACGGGTCTTTCGCCGCAAACGGAATAGCCCCTTCGGAGATGAAGCACAGCCCCAGCACCAGTGCTGCCTTACCGGCTTCGCGCTCAGTCTGCGCAAACTTGCGCCGCGCAATGAACGTGGCGATGCCCAGGCCGATCGGCGGCACCATGCCGGCCGCCATGGTCGCCGCCATCGGCGCGTAACTCTGCGACGCCAGCAACCCGACCGAGAAGGCATAGGCCGCCTTGTTGATCGGCCCGCCGAGGTCGACGCACATCATGCTGCCCAGCAATACACCCAGCAGAATCGCGTTGGTGGTGCCCATGCTGTCGAGGAAATGCGTGAGCCCGGCGAGCATGCCGGCCACAGGTTTGCCGACCACGTAGATCATCACCAGGCCGGTGAACAGACTCGCCACCAACGGGATGATCAGGATCGGTTTCAGCGCCTCAAGGCTCTGCGGCAAACGCGCATATTTATTGATCGCCCTGGCCGCATAACCGGCGAGGAAACCGGCAATGATCCCGCCGATGAAACCTGCGCCCAAAGTGCTCGCCAACAGACCGCCGATCATCCCCGGCGCGAGGCCCGGACGGTCAGCGATGGAATAGGCGATATAGCCTGCCAGCAGCGGCACCATCAACTTGAATGCAGTGTCGCCACCGATCTGCATCAACGCCGCCGCCAGCGTGCCCTGCTCCTTGAATGCGGTGATGCCGAACACGAACGACAAGGCGATCATCAGGCCGCCGGCCACCACCATCGGCAACATGAACGACACGCCGGTCAGCAGGTGTTTATAGACGCCGGTTTTCTCTGATTTGGCTGGGCCCTTGGCGCTGCTCGAAGCGCTTTCCTGCTGGCCTTCGGCCAAGGCCTTTTTCAAGGTCGCTTCAGCTTGCTTGAGAGCGATACCGGTGCCACAGCGATAGATTTTCTTGCCGGCGAAACGCTCGGTGGCGACTTCGATATCAGCCGCCAAGAGCACCACATCGGCCTCGGCGATCGCTTGCGCGCTCAATGGATTGCGCGCGCCGACCGAGCCCTGGGTTTCCACTTGCAGGTCATAGCCCAGGCGTTTGGCCGCTTGCTGCAAGGCTTCGGCAGCCATGAACGTGTGAGCGACACCCGTCGGGCACGCGGTGACGGCCACCAGTCGCGGCGTGTTTTGAGGCACCGTCACAGGTTCGACGACGGCTTCGTCAGCGGCGTAAACCTGAGCCTCCTGCGCACCGCGCCGCAACACGGCTTCCACGTCTTGCAGGGCCTGGGCCGGGGTGCTCTGGAACAGCCGCTTACCGACAAACCGCGACATCTCCACCGGCGCGCTGGTCACCAGCAGCACCCACTCGGCCGCGTCCAGGGTGGCCGCCGACAGTTGTTTTTCGGGATGCGCGGCATCGGTGATTTCGACACTGGTGCTCCAGCCCTGACGCTGAGCCGCGGCATCGAGCAGCCGGGCACACAGCACACTGGTGACCATGCCGTTCGGGCAGGCCGTAACGATGGCTAACTTCATGACAAACCCTCTTATTGTTCTGTCAGGGGACGCACGCGCACACCCTGTTCGAGCTGCGCCAGTTGCGCTGCATCGCCAATGCCGAATCCGATCTGGGTCACTGCCATCGCGGCAATCGCCGTGGCGGTGCGCAAGGTCTGCTCCGGCGTATCGGCACTGAGCAAACCGTGGAGCATCCCCGCCAGCAATGAGTCGCCCGCGCCCACCGTACTGGCGACACTGACCCTGGGCGGAGTGGCATGCAGTGCCGAACCGACGCTGAACCAGTTCACACCCTCGGCACCATGGGAAATCACCACATGCTCGATGCCCTGGGCGTGCAAGCGCTCCGCCGCCAAGGCCTGGGCACTGACCGAGACGACCTCGCAATCCAATACTTCGGCCAGCTCTTCAGTGTTGGGTTTGATGAGCCACGGTCCCGCTTTCAGCGCTGCGCGCAATGCCTCGCCGCTGGTGTCGAGGGCGACGTTCAAGCCCAACTTCTTCAAGCGCAAAATCAACGCCTGCAACCATTGCGCACTGACGCCCATCGGCAAACTGCCGGCAACCACCACCGCATCATGGCCCGGGGCAATCTGCTCCAGTCGCTCCATCAAGGCCTGCTGCGCCGCTTCGCTGACCTGCGGTCCAGGCCCATTGATGTCGGTGATGCGTCCGTCGCTTTCCGCCAGTTTGATATTGCTGCGGGTTTCACCGGGAACGCGGATGAACGCATCGACAAAACCGCGTTTAGCGAACAATGTTTCGAACGCTTGCAGGTTGTCTTCGCCAAGAAAGCCACTGACGGTCAGCTGATGACCGAGGTCCGCCAGCACCTGCGCCACGTTCACGCCTTTGCCGGCGGCGTGGGTGTGCATCACCTCGCTGCGGTTGACCTGGCCGGCGTCAAGGCGCGGCAACTGGACGGTCAGGTCCAGCGCCGGGTTGAGGGTCAAAGTAAGAATCCGGGCCATTACAGGGCCTCCACTAGTGCGCGCACTTCATTGGCGCTGCCCACGGCCAGGGCCTGTCGGGCAAGGGTTTGAGTCTGAGTGAAGCCCAGTTCGCGAATCCGCGCCTTGACTTCGGCAATGCTGCGAGCGCCGACGCTGAGTTCGTCCACCCCGAGGCCGATCAGCACCGGCACTGCCAGCGGGTCGGCTGCCAGCTCGCCGCACACACCGACCCATTTACCGTGAGCATGAGCCGCGCGCACGGTGATGTCGATCAGTTGCAGCACCGCCGGATGCAAGCCATCGGCCTGGGCCGACAGCGTCGGATGGCCACGGTCGATGGCCAGGGTGTATTGGGTCAGGTCGTTGGTACCGACACTGAAAAAGTCGACCTCTTTGGCCAGCACCGGCGCCAGCAATGCCGCCGATGGCACTTCGATCATGATCCCCAGTTGCAGGTCGGCGACCGGGATTTCCTGGCGCAGACGTTCGGTCATGTCACGGGCCTGGCGCCACTCGTCAACACTGCCCACCATCGGGAACATGATCCGCAGCGGCCGGTTGTCGGCCGCCCGCAGCAAGGCGCGCAATTGCGCTTCCATGATCTGCGGGCGCTGCAAGGTCAGGCGAATGCCACGCACGCCGAGGAAGGGGTTTTCTTCTTTCGCAATCGGCCAGTACGGCAGCGGTTTGTCGCCACCGACATCGAGAGTGCGCACCACCAGCGGCCGCCCGGCCAGACCGTCCAGGACGCGGCGGTACTCGACTTCCTGGGTCGCTTCGTCGGGCGCTTGCGAGTGGGCCATGAAAATCAGTTCGGTGCGCAACAGGCCAATGCCTTCGGCGCCCTGCTCCACCGCGCCGGTTACGCCAGCGCTTTCACCAATGTTGGCGAACACTTCTACGGCGTGGCCATCGGTGGTCAGCGCCGGTTGATGGCGCCGTTCAGCAGCCGCCTTCAAGCGTTGCTCGCGGGTATCGCGCTCGGCGGTGGCGCGCTGCAAGGTCGCCGCGTCGGCGTCCACATGCAGGCGACCCCGCTGGCCATCGAGCAGCAATGGCGTACCCGGCGCCAGCAGCAACACGCCGGGGCCGGCGCCGACCAGTGCCGGAATGCCCAAGGCCCGGGCAACAATCGCACTGTGCGCCGTAGCGCCACCCCGGGCGGTGAGAATCCCGGCCACGCGAGCCGGATCCAGACGCGCGACGTCGGACGGGCCAACCTCGTCCATCACCAGAATGTACGGTTGATCTGGTTCGCTCGGGGTTTCGATGCCACTGAGCTGCATCAGCACCCGGCGCCCGATGTCGCGCAAGTCGGCTGCGCGCTCGGCCAGCAAGGCATCCTGCAACGCTTCCTGCTGCCGGGCCGCCGCCTCAATCACAGCCATCCACGCCGCCTGGGCGCTTTCGCCCTGCTTGAGGCGCGCATCGACCTCATCGGTCAGTTCCGGGTCGTCGAGCATCTCTTGGTGGGTGATGAAGATTTCGCGGATGGCTTTGCTCTTGCTGCGCTCGATCAGGCCCTGAATGTCACGACGCACCTGCGCCAGGGCGTGCTGGAGACGCTCACGCTCGATGCCGGCGGACTCGCCGCGCAACGGGTAATCGATGGTTTGCAGCACTTGAATATGCGCCGGGCCGATGGCAATCCCCGGGGCGGCGGCAATCGCCTGGACCACGCTGCCTGACACCGGGGCAAGGACCACTTCGGCCATATCGGCAACGACTTCGCGTGCCTGGCTTACTGGCGGCAGCGGCTCGACTTCCTCACCGAGGCCTTCTTCGATGGCGGCCAACAAGGCCGGCAACGCATCAGCCGCGATGCCCGGTTCGGCAATGATTTCCAGAACCTGTCCCCGACGGGCGCCGAGGCTGAGCAACTTGCTCAAACTCTTTACCGACACCGCGCTGTCGTGACCATCGACAATGCGCACGCGGATGTCACCTTCAAAACTCTTTGCCAGTTGCGCGAGGATTTTCGCCGGCCGCGCATGCAAACCGTGGGCGTTGGCCAATGCAATTCGCGCGCTGGGCCAGTCGGCGGGCACTTCACCACCGAGCACTTCGAGGACTTTGCGGCTGCTGGTGGCGCGTCCCAATTCATGGCCACGCCCTTCGATCAACAACGCGCACAGGCGTTCGAGCAGCGCTTGATGGGCCTCACCAAGGCTGGCCAGGCAGAACAGTCCATTGAGTGGCTGGCCGAGATAGCGCAGCGGTTTGTCCGGGGTGACGAAGGCAAGGCCAGGGCGCTTCACCGTCTGCTCGCTGTGCAGCCACCACAGGCCATCGCCCAGGGGCAGCGCTTCAACCTGCTGCAGCACGGCAGAAAAACCATTGCTCACGCATTCGGACTGCCGCAGCAAACGTGCGCCGCGCCAGACCAGCTCTTCGAAATCTTCGGCCGCCACACCCAGGCCGATCATCTGTGCGTCCAGCGCCAGTTCTTGCGGCGCGCCTTGCAACAACTTCAGCAATGCTTCGGCGGAACCGGCGCGGCGCAGGGCCTGGCCCAGATCCGTCTCGCCGAGGGCGCGGGTGAGCAATTGCAACAGGCGCAGATGTTCATCGGATTTGGCGGCAATACCGATCGCCAGGTAAACGATATGACCATCGCCCCAGTCCACACCTTCAGGGAACTGCATCAGGCGCACACCGGTGGTGAACACCAGCTCGCGGGTTTCAGGCGTACCGTGGGGGATGGCAATACCTTGACCGAGAAAGGTCGAGCCCTGGGCTTCCCGCGCCTGCAAACCGGCGAGGTAGCCCTCGGCAACCAGGCCGTCGGTGACCAGGTGCCCGGCCAGCAATTGCAGCGCTGCGGACTTATCCACGGCCGACTGGCCCATGGAAATCTGCTCTACAGTGAGCTCGAGCATGCTTTCTCCTTTTTGGCGCCTTGGGGCGCCAGGTATTGTTTTGAATGAGCCAGCTCAGGCGCTTGGTCATCATTTTGGCGGTTTCATGGCAGAACCGACCAAAGGCGCCTGTAACGTAGAAAATACGCTTGCTGAATCGTTTAATCTAGATTGAATGGCACGTTACTCGATAATGTCCCATCCTTGAAGCTCAACTTGTCGGATGCGTTGTGACAATGGTCGCCTGCCTTAATCGGTTAGGATTGACGAAAATGTCGAGGCAATCTCGAAAAAACAAGGAAACAGCGGGTTGAAACTCAGTGATATCGCCCAGTTGGCTGGTGTGTCCGTCACCACCGCCAGCTATGTCATCAATGGCAAGGCCGAACAACAGCGCATCAGCAGCGCCACCGTCGAACGCGTGCGCGCAGTCGTCGAGCTGCATGGCTTCACGCCTAACCCACAGGCCGCTGGCTTGCGCAGCCGACACACGCGCACATTGGGGTTCATTCTGCCGGATCTGGAAAACCCCAGTTACGCGCGAATCGCCAAATTGCTGGAACAAGGTGCGCGAGCCCGGGGCTATCAGTTGCTGATCGCCAGTTCCGACGATGCACCGGACAGCGAACGGCAATTGCTGCAACTGTTCCGCGCCCGGCGCTGCGACGCACTGATCGTTGCCAGTTGCCTGCCGACCGGCGACGACAGCTATCGCCAATTGCAGGCCAAGGGCCTTCCGATCATCGCCATCGACCGGGTCATGGAGCCCGAGCATTTCTGTTCGGTGATCAGCGACGACCGCGAGGCCAGCCTGCAACTGACCCGCAGCCTGCTGGAGCCGCTGCCCAGGCACATCGCGCTGATCGGCGCCCGCCCAGAGCTGAGCATCAGCCGGGAACGTGCCGCTGGCTTCAAAGAGGCGCTCGTCGGGTTCAACGGGGAAGTGCTGATCGAAGAAGGCGAATCCTTCAGTCGCGAGTGCGGCAAACAATTGATGGACGAGTTGCTGCAGCGCCTGGGCCATTTACCCGATGCCCTGGTGACCACCTCCTACGTGCTGCTTCAGGGCGTGTTCGATGCGCTGCACGACTTCCCGCTGAGAAACCGCCCGCTACGCCTTGGCACGTTCGGCGATACCCAGTTACTGGACTTCCTGCCACTGCCGGTCAACGCCATGGCCCAGCAACATCAGCTGATCGCAGACAAGGTCCTCGCGCTGGCCCTGGCAGCCATCGAGCAGTCGGATTACCGGCCCGGCGTGCAAGCCATCCCGCGCACGTTCAAGCAGCGTATTCTTCAGGACTGAACCGTGGAGCTGATCGACACCCACACCCATCTGGATTTTCCGGACTTCGACGCCGACCGTCAGGCGCTGCTGGCCGAAAGCCGCGCCCTGGGGGTGCGGCGGATCGTGGTGCTGGGGGTTTATCAGGCCAACTGGCAGCGGGTCTGGGAGCTGGTGCAGAGTGATCCCGACCTGCACGCCGCGTTCGGATTGCACCCGGTGTACCTGGACGATCATCGACCGCAACACCTGAGCGAACTCGGTGACTGGCTGACCCGTCTGGCCGGCCATCGGCAACTGTGTGCGGTGGGCGAGATCGGCCTGGACTACTTCATCGAAACCCTGGACCGCGACCGTCAGCAGGCGTTGTTCGAGGCGCAATTGCAACTGGCGGTGGATTTCAATCTTCCGGCATTGATCCATGTGCGGCGTAGCCATGCGGCGGTGATTGCCACGCTCAAACGGTTTCGCCTGAAACGGGCCGGCATCATCCACGCCTTCGCCGGCAGCCAGGAAGAAGCGCGGGAATACATCAAGCTCGGTTTCAAACTCGGCCTTGGCGGCGCCCCGACCTGGCCGCAGGCGCTACGCATGCACCGCGTGCTCGGCGGACTGCCGCTGGATTCAGTGGTGCTGGAAACCGACTCGCCGGACATGGCCCCTGCCATGTTCCCCGGCCAGCGCAACAGTCCGGCACACTTGCCGGCGATCTGCACGGCACTGGCGCAATGGATGGCGATCAGCCCGGAACGATTGGCGGCTGCCAGCACCGCCAACAGCTGCGAAGTGTTCGCCTGGTAATCAGTCGACGTGAGCCCTGGCGGCCTCCAGGATCAGCGTCAGATGCTGGCGCCGGCGGAAATAACGAACCACCGCGAAGTACACGAATATGACGATCAGCGAAGCATTCAGCTGTTCGATGACGCTGAGCATCCCCACCCACTCCATCACCAACGCCACCAGCAAGGCAGTGCAGACCATGATCCGCAGGCTGGCGCGCAACAGCGAAAAAGAGTCGAGCGACTTGAAGCGCCTGAACTGTTCCGGACAACGTAACTGAACGTGTTTCTGGCAGTGGGCACAGGCAAACGCCTCATTGATCGCAATGGCGTTGAGCTGCCAGGGTTGAAGCCGCAATGTGCGCTGACAATGCGCACAGCGTCCCTGGATCCCTATTGTTGCAACAGACATAACCAAGTTCCTCCATGAAGTAAGCCGCGTAACTCTTCCTTGATTGACATCCAAAATCCAGCGCACGGAAAGAATCAGGAGGATTCTCACCTGGAAAAGGAAAAAGTATTACGAAACCTTCCGACAGTACACCAAAACGTGGGAGTGGGCTTGCCCTGCAACATAGAATCTCCCACAGGGTTCCCGAGCAGTCTTTCAGACCCGGAATGCACTGATCAACTGTTTCAACTCCACGACCTGGGCCGACAACGCCCGGCTGGCATCTTCGGTCTGATGTGCACCTTCAGCGGTACGCTCGCCGGCGCGATTGATCTCGACGATGTTCTGGTCGATGTCGTGGGCTACGGCGGTTTGTTGCTCCACGGCGGCGGCAATCTGCTGGTTCTGGTCGACGATCATGCCGACCGCACCCAGGATGTTTTCCAGCGCCCGCTGGACCTTCTCCGACTGCCCCACCGTGCCGTTGGCCATTTCATGGCTGGTGCCCATGGCCTTGACCGCCGCGCCGACACCGCCATGAAGCCTGGCGATCATCTGCTCGATTTCTTCGGTCGATTGCTGGGTCCGTTTGGCCAGGGTCCGGACTTCATCGGCTACCACGGCGAAACCACGGCCCTGCTCACCGGCCCGTGCGGCCTCGATGGCGGCATTGAGCGCCAGCAGATTGGTCTGCTCGGCGATGCTCTTGATCACGTCGAGCACGCGGCTGATGGACTGGCTGTCGTTGGCCAGTTGATTGATCACCCGCACCGATTGATCGATCTCGCTGGCCAGCGCGGCAATGCTGCCTTGCTGCGACTCCACCAAGCCGCGACCACTGATGGTTTCGTCGTTGACACTGTGGGCACTGCTCACCGCCGCGGCGGCACTGCGCGCGACCTCCTGGGAAGTGGCCGACATCTGGTTCATCGCCGCGGCAACTTGCTCGATTTGCGTGCGCTGCCCGGCGACGGCCTGGTTGCTTTGCGCGGAAACATTTTCCACTTGCCCGGCCTGACGCTCGACTTCGCTGACGGTCTGCCCCACCCGCTCGATCAGGTCATGGATTTTCTTCACGGTGCCGTTGAACACCTCGCCCAACTCCCCCAGCTCATCGCGGCTGTGGGCGCTGAAGGTCACGGTCATGTCGCCGGCCGCCACCTTGTCCATCACCGCCCCCAGGCGCTTGAGCGTGGTGCGGGTCGAGACATAGAAAGCGCCGTAGAGATAAAAGATCAATACAAATACGACTGACAACGCCATGGCCTGCAAGACCATGTGCGTACGGTTCTGGTCCAGGCGTTGCTGCAACTGCGGGCCCATATACTTCAGGGTCGCCTCGTTGAGTTGGTAGGTCTGGTCCATCAGGGCGCTGACCTGATCGTAAAAGCCCTGCCACGGCGCGTCGAGGGTATCGGCCATGACCACTTGTTCTTCAAACAGCTCGCTGGCTTTCTTCAAGGATGCCCGGCTGCTATCGGCCTGAGCGGCCAAGGTATCGCGTGCGGCTTTGCTGGAACCCAGGGCATCCTGCAGTTTCAGGCCATACTCGGCCTGGAGCTTTTCAATCTGCACCAGCAATTCATCGAAACGGGTACTCGAAGCCGAGTTGATGAAACCCTGCCCCAACGAATAGGAACCCATTGCCCGACCTTCGCCCAGGATCTGGGTAACACGTGGCGTGACGAGGGTGACCAGCTCGCTCAACTGGCGCATGTCGCTCTGATTGTCGCGACTGAGGCCGGCCTGGCTGGTGATGAGCTGGCTGAAAATCTGCGCGCTGCCGACCAGTTTGCCAATCAGGGCACTTTTGCTTTGCAGGGAGTTTTCCGTTTGCTGGGCCTTGAACGCGGCGATCATTTCATCGCGTTTGCCATCAAACACCGCGACCTGCTCCGGGTCGCTGGTCATTGCCGTCAGCCCTTGCAGGCGAGTCAGAATATTCTGCTCAAGGGCGCTGATTTTCGATTCGACATTGCTGGCCTTGCCGGACTGGCCGAGGCTGACATCGATCTGCACCAGGTTGTTCAGGGTTTCCAGATCGCGCCGCAACGTCAGGCTGCTGCCCAACAGGTCGAGACTTTGCAGTTCGATGCGCGTGCCCTGGAACTCGCGGTAGGAGTCACGTACCAGATAGAAGTTGGTCACCAGCATCGGCACCAGGAACAGTACGCTGATCAGGCTGAACTTCATGCCGAAGCTCAGGCGGTTCATCAGTGCGACAGCGGGATAGAGCAAGCTCTTCACTGGATGTCTCCCTTCGATTTCTTATTTTTTTTATTGGCAGGCGCAGACGGGCGGCAGATAGCCACTATTCAGCGCTATCTCTGTATAACTTAAATCGGCAGGGGGTTTTGTAACTTAAGGTTAACGACAGGGCGAAGCACTTCGGACAAGTGATCGCCCTGTGGCGAGGGAGCTTGCTCTGATTTCTGACTACAGCGCTAAGGCAGGACCGTCCACAGCGCAAACCCGGCATACCAGAGCACTGCGGCACGCAGCAGCAGTTCCCAGATGCGGTCCAGGTTGTTGATACCTTCTGCGCCAGCCACCGGCGCCGGAATTTCACCGGCCACCAGCCCGACTTTCACGATCAATTGCGCGGCGCTGATGTTCCAGTTCAGCAGCTCATGCAGCATGACCCGGCTGACCGCGACAAAATTGCCGACCAATGCCAGGCTCGCCGCCAGCAGACGCACCGGCACCCAGTCGAAGGCGTGACGCAGTTGCCCGGCGCGTTCGACCACCGCCGGGTTTTTTCCGTGTTCTTCGGCCAGCGCCAGCAACCGATAGCTCAGCGCGGCGACCGGACCCAACAGGAAGTACCAGAAAATCACCGCGAAAAAACTATGGTAGGCCTCCCACAGCAAATGCCCTTCGACCTGTTCCAGCAGTTGCTCGCCATTGTCGGCGCAAATGTCCAGATCGCGCTTGGCGACATGGGCTGCTGCTTGCAGGTCCTCCCGACGCCAGGCATCGCGGAACGGCCCGAGATCGCCCAGCAGATCACCGCGCCCCAGGCTGTAAATCACCACCAGCAAATGAATCGGCAACGCCAGCAACCCGTAGGCCACCGGCTCGATGATGACCAGCAGCAAACCCAGCAACGCCACCGGCAACAAGACCAGTACCGACAACACCAGCCAGGGCCGGCCCGAAAGTCGCGGGCTGGCCTCAAGCTTGTTCAGCTCCTGTGTCCAGCCACTGTCACGCTGAACCCGATGACGCAAGGCCGAGAACTTCTCGATCCACACCGCCAACAGCAACACCAGAAAACTCATCGTCCTTCCTCTTGTGCCAGGGCGGCACGATAGCGTGCCCAGTCGAACGCCGGCCCTGGATCGGTTTTGCGCCCCGGTGCAATGTCGCTGTGCCCGCAGATGCGCTCTGTGGTGATTGCCGTGAACGCCTGCTGCAACTGGCGGGTCAGGGCTGTCAACGCGCTGTATTGCGCGTCGGTGAACGGCTGATCATCCGTGCCTTCCAGTTCGATGCCCACGGAAAAATCGTTACAGGTTTCCCGTCCCTCGAAGCTCGAAACACCCGCATGCCAAGCACGCTCAAGGCATGAAACGAACTGGGTGACGGTACCGTCACGCTCAATCAGAAAGTGCGCGGACACCCGCAAATCCGCGATCCCTTCAAAATAGGGATGTTCGGTGACATCCAGACGATTCTGGAAAAACTCCTGCACCTTACCGGTGGCGAACTGCGCCGGTGGCAGGCTGATGTTGTGGATCACCAGCAGGGAAATTTCGCCTGTGGGGCGCGCATTGAAGTTGGGTGAGGGGCAGACATGCACACCCTGAATCCAACCGCTCGCGGGGTCCAACTGCATACATATTCCTTCGACATCGACTGAGTAGACACAGTATGCCGTGATAATCCCCCGGGGCGCGATCACTTGCCGCGATTGACGCGCTGGAGGTTGCCGATCTCAAACTGGCGTTTGTTCGGAATCGACGGCCTACGCCGACAACGACAGGGATTCGACCAAATGCAGGCGCCAGCACCAATGTAACGCGCTGATGCCTTGGGTTGGTCGCTGCCATGGCCCTATAATCGAGCCACTTTGTTTGTGGAGTCCGTTATGCCGAATCTACGTCTCGCCGATCTGACCGCCGAAATCGAAGCCAACGTGCGCCGTGCGTTGCGCGAAGACATTGGCAGCGGCGACATCACCGCGCAGTTGATCCCGGCTGAACGCCTGGCCAAAGCCACCATCATTACCCGCGACGCGGCCGTCATCAGCGGCACCGCCTGGGTAGATGCCGTGTTTCGGCAACTGGATCCACGGGTGGCGGTGCACTGGCAGGTTGCCGACGGTGAACGGGTGACGCCCAACCAGGTGCTGTTCCACCTCGAAGGCCCTGCACGCTCACTGCTGACTGGCGAACGCAGCGCCCTGAACTTCCTGCAATTGCTCTCCGGCGTGGCGACCCGCGCGCAATACCTGGCGGACTTCGTGGCCGAGACTCAGGTCAAACTGCTCGACACTCGTAAAACGCTACCGGGGCTGCGCCTGGCGCAAAAGTACGCCGTGACCTGCGGCGGTTGCCATAACCACCGCATCGGCCTTTATGACGCCTTCCTGATCAAGGAAAACCACATCGCCGCCAGCGGCGGCATCGCCCAGGCCATAGCCGCCGCGCACAAGATTGCCCCGGGAAAACCGGTCGAGATTGAAGTGGAAAGCCTGACTGAGCTCAAAGAGGCGCTGGCGGCCGGTGCCGACATCATCATGCTCGACGAACTGAGCCTGGACGATATGCGCGAAGCCGTGCGCCTGAATGCCGGTAAGGCCAAACTGGAGGCCAGCGGCGGGATCAACGAAAGTACGTTGCTGCCGATTGCACAGACCGGGGTGGATTACATTTCGATCGGTGCTATGACCAAGGATGTGAAGGCGGTCGATCTGTCGATGCGCTTGAGTCTCTGATCGCACGTATGTGAGTTGCCGAAACTGTAGGAGCGAGCTTGCTCGCGATGGTCGTTAACGATAACGCTTGTTTACTGGTTAAACATGGCGCTCTCGGGAACATCGCGAGCAAGCTCGCTCCTACATGAGTATCAGACCACCAGATTGTTCATCTCGCAGTACTCTTCCCACTCGACACCTAGCACCTCGGCCGCTTCTTTATGCAGCTTCAGGCGTTCTGTCTCGTACTCTTCTGGTGTCGAGGTGTATTTGAGGCTCAACTCCCACGGCTGCAAGCCCTGGGCTTCGGCTTCATCCTCAAACGCCCACTGAATCTGGTCCTTCTGATCATCGGCACTCAGGTCCTTGATCTCTTCCATCAGATCCGGCACATCCAGCACGTACTTTTTCAGTGCTTCTTCGTGTCTGGCTTCTTGGGTCAATTCTTTTATTGTCATGGCGTTCTCGTTGATCTGGGGAATGGAAGATGGATATGGATCATCAAGGATCTCTCTGACGCAAAAAAACCGTATGAAGCGCGGTTTGTCTGGCCTTCAGAACCATTCGGGATCATCTGAAAACAAGTCTTGCTGGTGCCCGAGACAGGAATCGAACCTGCGACCTTCGCGTTACGAGTGCGCTGCTCTACCGGCTGAGCTACACGGGCGGTGGGCTAAACCTAGCACTGACTTCAGGGGCAGGCAACTTCTGGAACGTCTCAATTTCCTACAGACAAAAAAATGCCCCTTCGTTTTCACGGCGGGGCATTTTTTACAACGTTGAAGCGGTCAGGCGTGAGGCGCGATTAAACGCCCGAAGCCTTGGCTGCTGCCACGTCTTTGATGGACAGCTTGATACGGCCGCGGTTGTCCACGTCCAGTACCAGCACTTCCACTTCCTGGCCTTCTTTCAGGATGTCGGTCACTTTCTCGACGCGAGCGTCGCTCAGCATGGAGATGTGAACCAGACCGTCCTTGCCTGGCAGGATGTTGACGAATGCGCCGAAGTCGACGATGCGTTCAACCTTGCCCACGTAGATCTTGCCGATTTCGGCTTCAGCGGTGATGCCCAGAACGCGCTGACGAGCAGCTTCTGCCGCTTCCTTGGTTTCGCCGAAGATCTTGATCGAGCCGTCGTCTTCGATGTCGATCGAAGCCTTGGTCTCTTCGCAGATCGCACGAATGGTCGCGCCGCCTTTACCGATAACGTCACGGATCTTGTCGGTGTCGATCTTCATCGCGATCATGGTCGGAGCGTTGGCCGACAGTTCGGTACGCGACTGGCCAATGATCTGGTTCATCTGGCCGAGGATGTTCAGGCGCGCTTCCAGGGCTTGGCCCAGAGCGATCTCCATGATTTCTTCGGTGATGCCCTTGATCTTGATGTCCATCTGCAGCGCGGTGACGCCTTTGGCGGTACCGGCTACCTTGAAGTCCATGTCGCCCAGGTGGTCTTCGTCACCCAGGATGTCGGTCAGGACGGCGAATTTCTCGCCTTCTTTAACCAGACCCATGGCGATACCGGCAACCGGCGCCTTCATCGGCACACCAGCGTCCATCAGGGCCAGGGAAGCGCCGCAAACGGAAGCCATCGAGCTCGAACCGTTGGATTCGGTGATTTCCGAAACCACGCGGATGGTGTACGGGAACACGTCAGCGGCAGGCAGCATGGCCGAAACCGAACGACGGGCCAGACGGCCGTGACCGATTTCACGACGACCAGCGCCACCCATGCGACCACACTCGCCCACCGAGAACGGAGGGAAGTTGTAGTGCAGCATGAACGGGTCTTTTTTCTCGCCTTCCAGGGTGTCCAGCAGCTGTGCGTCACGGGCGGTGCCCAGAGTCGCGACTACCAGGGCCTGGGTTTCACCACGGGTGAACAGGGCCGAACCGTGAGTCTTCGGCAGAACACCGACTTCGATGTTCAGCGGACGTACAGTCTTGGTGTCGCGCCCGTCGATACGTGGCTTGCCGTTAACGATGTTTTCGCGAACGGTGCGGTATTCGATTTCGCCGAAAGCGGCTTTGACTTCGCTGGAAGAAGGCTGGCCTTCTTCACCGGACAGCTTGGCAACGACCTGGTCCTTCAACTCGCCCAGGCGAGCGTAACGGTCGGCCTTGACGGTGATGGTGTAGGCCTGGGAGATCGCTTCGCCGAACTCGGCACGAATAGCGCCCAGCAGTTCGGTGGCTTCTGGCGCAGGAGCCCAGGTCCAGGTTGGCTTGGCAGCTTCGGCAGCCAGTTCTTTAACAGCGTTGATCACAACCTGGAACTCGTCGTGAGCAAACAGTACCGCGCCCAGCATCTGGTCTTCGGTCAGCTCTTTGGCTTCCGATTCAACCATCAGCACAGCGTCCGAAGTACCGGCAACGACCATGTCCAGGCTCGAAGCAGCCTGTTGCTCGTAAGTCGGGTTCAGCAGGTAGCCGGTGCTTTCGTGGAACGCAACGCGGGCAGCGCCGATCGGGCCATCGAAAGGAATGCCGGAGATCGCCAGGGCAGCCGAGGTACCGATCATCGCAGCGATGTCCGGATCGGTCTTCTTGCTGGTGGAAACGACGGTGCAGACAACCTGCACTTCGTTCATGAAGCCTTCCGGGAACAGCGGACGGATCGGACGGTCGATCAGTCGGGAAGTCAGGGTTTCTTTCTCGGAAGGACGGCCTTCGCGCTTGAAGAAACCGCCAGGGATCTTACCGGCAGCGTAAGTCTTTTCCTGGTAGTGAACAGACAGAGGGAAGAAGCCCTTGCCTGGATCGGCTTGTTTTGCACCGACTACGGTCACCAATACGCTGACGTCGTCGTCAACGGTGACCAATACTGCGCCGGAGGCCTGACGGGCGATACGGCCAGTCTCGAGGGTAACGGTCGACTGACCGAACTGGAATTTTTTGATTACCGGGTTCACGGTGTCCTACCTTCTTTGTGGCTCTTGGGGGAACTGGTTTCTTGCGAAATTCTTGGGCAACGCCGGGAATCGGCCCGACTGGTTTGTCCAGGTGTTACTCAGGCAAAGCAGGTATCCAGATAAAACTTGAGGCTGGGAGCCTGCCATGCACCGGCGGGAAACCCACTGGTGCACGACAGACAACCAACCTCTAGCGCAATCGCTTATTAGCGACGCAGACCCAGGCGACCGATCAGAGTCTGATAGCGACCCAGATCCTTGCCTTTCAGGTAGTCCAGCAGCTTACGACGCTGGTTAACCATGCGGATCAGACCACGACGGGAGTGGTGGTCTTTACCGTTGGCCTTGAAGTGACCTTGCAGCTTGTTGATGTTGGCGGTCAGCAGTGCAACTTGCACTTCTGGCGAACCGGTGTCACCAACAGCTTGCTGGTAGTCAGTTACGATTTGAGCTTTTTCTTGAACGTCGAGAGCCATGAGGCAATCCTTTTATCAGGAAACTGTTTCAGAAAAACAGTTTCAACAGGCCAGGGACAAATCCCTGTATCTAAAAATGAGTAGTGACCGTGCCTGTTGACAGCCACCCTCGCCAGCCTGCTTTGACACAAGCTGGTTTCCGGTCATTCTGACCGAATCAGTCGACGCGGCGCGATGCGCCCGTCTTCGCTCACTTCACCGATACCGATGAAGCGACCATTGTGATCCTGTACCCGCACCATGCCGAACTTCGGAGCATCCGGGGCACGTACCGGTTGGCCGTTGAGCCAGTAGAACGCACTCGCTTCCGAGAACTGCAACAGTGGCCAATCCAGCAGGCCGCTGTCCGATGGCATCAGGAAGCGATCGACCGCTTCGTTGCCGCCTTCGGCATGTACCGCTTCCAGCTCTTCGAGGGTAACCGTCTGCGCCAGGGTGAATGGCCCGGCCTGGATACGTCGCAGTTCTGCAACGTAAGCACCACAACCGAGTTGCTCACCGATATCCTCCACCAGGGTGCGGATATAGGTGCCTTTAGTGCAATCCACCGCCAGCCGCGCAGTATCACCTTCGAAGGCCAGCAATTCCAAGCGCGTAATAGTAACAGAACGCGGTTCGCGCTCCACTACTTCGCCTGCACGCGCCAGCTTGTACAGCGGCTGGCCATCACGCTTGAGCGCCGAGTACATCGGCGGTATCTGACTGATTTGCCCACGAAATTTCGGCAGTACCGCCTCGACATCGGGGCGACCAACGGTCACCGGGCGCTCCTGCAAAACTTCACCTTCGGCATCCGCCGTGGTGGTGGTCTTGCCCAGTTGCGCCAGGGTTTCATAACCCTTGTCGGAGTCGAGCAGGTATTGCGAGAACTTGGTGGCTTCGCCGAAGCACAGTGGCAACACGCCGGTGGCCAAGGGATCGAGACTGCCGGTATGACCGGCCTTTTCGGCGTTCAGCAACCAGCGAACCTTCTGCAAGGCCGCGTTGGAGGTGAACCCCAGCGGCTTGTCGAGAAGGATAATGCCGCTGACGTTACGACGGATACGTTTGACCTGAGCCACCGATTACTCCTTGGTGTCTTCGGCTTCTGCCGCAACCGGATGCTGATTGTCTTCAGCCACTGCGCGCTCGATCAATGCCGACAGATGCGCACCACGCACGACGCTTTCGTCGTAGTGGAAGTGCAGCTGTGGAACGCTGCGCAGCTTCATCTCGCGAGCCAGCTGCATGCGCAGGAAACCGGCGGCGGAGTTGAGCACCTTGATGCTTTGTGCGATTTCTTCGGCGCTGTCCTGCCCCATCACGGTGATGAAGATCTTGGCGTGACCGACGTCACGGCTGACTTCCACTGCGGTAATGGTGACCAGGCCGACGCGCGGGTCTTTGACTTCACGACGGATCAGTTGTGCCAGCTCACGCTGCATCTGATCGCCGATGCGTTGGGTACGGCTATATTCTTTTGCCATGTCTTGTTACCTGTTACTGCCCCACGGTGAAACCCGTGAGGTCTGAAAGCGGCAAACGCCCGGCCTGACAAAAGCCAGACCGGGCGTTGCGTTTAGAGTCCTGGTGACGAACTGCGCATTTGCATGCGACGACCCGTCACGGCTCCTGAAGTGCGCGAATTAGAGGCTGCGAGCAACCTGCACCTTCTCGAAGACTTCGATCTTGTCACCGACTTTAACGTCGTTGTAGCTCTTCACGCCGATACCGCATTCCATGCCGGCACGTACTTCGGAAGCGTCATCCTTGAAGCGGCGCAGGGATTCCAGCTCGCCTTCGAAGATAACGATGTCTTCACGCAGTACACGGATTGGACGGTTACGGTGCACAACACCTTCGATAACCATGCAACCGGCGATCGCGCCAAACTTCGGCGAACGGAACACGTCACGCACTTCGGCGATACCCAGGATGTTCTCGCGAACATCGCTGCCGAGCATACCGGTCAGGGCTTTCTTGACGTCTTCGATGATGTCGTAGATCACGTTGTAGTAACGCATGTCCAGACCTTCCTGCTCAACGATCTTGCGCGCGCCGGCATCGGCACGCACGTTGAAGCCGAACAGTACAGCGTTGGAGGCCAGTGCCAGGTTGGCATCGGATTCGGTGATACCACCGACGCCGCCACCGACCACGCGCACTTGCACTTCGTCGTTACCCAGGCCGTTCAAGGCACCGTTCAACGCTTCGAGCGAACCACGGACGTCGGATTTGAGGACGATGTTGAGCGTCTTCTTCTCTTCCTGACCCATGTTTTCGAAGATGTTTTCCAGCTTGCCGGCGTGAGCGCGAGCCAGTTTGACTTCGCGGAACTTGCCTTGACGGAACAGAGCCACTTCACGGGCTTTCTTCTCGTCGGCAACCACGCTCATCTCGTCGCCAGCATCCGGGGTACCGTCCAGGCCGAGGATCTCGACAGGGATGGCCGGACCGGCTTCCTTGATTGGCTTGCCGTTCTCGTCGAGCATGGCGCGAACGCGGCCATAGTTCGAACCGACCAGGACCATGTCGCCCTGACGCAGGGTACCGTCTTGAACCAGAACGGTAGCCACCGGGCCACGGCCCTTGTCCAGACGGGATTCAACCACGACGCCACGGCCAGGAGCCGACGGAGTTGCGGTCAGTTCCAGGACTTCGGCTTGCAGCAGAACAGCTTCGAGCAGTTCGTCGACGCCAGTACCCATCTTCGCCGAGACCGGTACGAACGGCGTGTCACCACCCCACTCTTCCGACGTCACGCCGTGAACCGACAATTCGCTACGGATGCGATCGAGATCGGCGCCCGGCTTGTCGATCTTGTTCACCGCGACGACCAGCGGAACACCCGCGGCCTTGGCATGCTGAACAGCTTCGATGGTCTGCGGCATCACGCCGTCGTCCGCCGCCACCACCAGGATCACGATGTCGGTCGCCTTGGCACCACGGGCACGCATTGCGGTAAACGCGGCGTGACCAGGGGTGTCGAGGAACGTCACCATGCCACGGTCGGTTTCAACGTGGTACGCACCGATGTGCTGGGTGATACCGCCGGCTTCGCCAGCAGCTACCTTGGCACGACGGATGTAGTCGAGCAGGGAAGTCTTACCGTGGTCAACGTGGCCCATTACGGTCACGACTGGTGCACGGGAAACTGCCTCGCCTTCAAACTTCAGGGACTCGGCCAGGGAATCTTCCAGGGCGGTGTCGCTGACCAGGGTCACTTTGTGGCCCAGCTCTTCGGCAACCAGTTGAGCAGTTTCCTGATCCAGTACCTGGTTGATGGTCGCTGGAGTACCCAGTTTGAACATGAACTTGATGATTTCAGCAGCCTTCACCGACATCTGCTGGGCGAGATCGCCAACAGTGATGGTCTCGCCGATCTTCACTTCGCGCACGACAGGGCCGGTCGGGCTCTGGAAACCGTGGGCGTTGCGCTTCTTCAGCTTGGCCTTGCCACGACCACCACGACGGAAGCCATCGCTTTCTTCGTCGGTAGTACGTGGGGCGACGCGTGGAGCCGGCGCCTTTTCCTTGACCGAAGCACGATGCGGAGCGTTTTTGCGCTCGCCATCGCCGCTACCGCGACGACTGTTATCGTCGGCACGTGGCTTGTCCGGACGACGCTGTTCGTCACGCTTGCGGGTATCGGCCGCAGGAGCTGGAGCGGCTGCCACAACCGGTGCGCTTTCGCGAACTGGCTCGGCCACCACAGCAGGCGCTGCAACAGGTACGGCTTGAGCGTTCGGCGCAGCAGCAGGCTGGCGACGCGCTTCTTCTTCGGCGCGACGCTTGGCTTCTTCTTCAGCCTTCTGACGAGCAGCATTTTCTACTGCGCGACGTTCATCCAGTTCACGCTTGCGCTCGGCTTCGATTTCTTCCGGGCTGCGCTGTACGAAGACTTTCTTCTTGCGTACTTCAACGCTGATGCTTTTACTGCCAGCAACACGCAGGGTGCTGGTGGTTTTACGCTGCAGCGTAATCTTGCGTGGTTCTTCCACTTTCGCCTTGTGGCTGCTTTTCAAGTGAGTCAGCAACGATTGCTTCTCACTGTCAGTCACATGTTCTTCGGCGGCGGTGTGCGGCAGACCTGCCTCACGCATCTGCTGCAACAGGCGCTCTACCGGTGTTTTGACCTCATCGGCCAGTTGTTTCACCGTGACTTGCGTCATGCACTTCTCTCCTCAGGCCGCGCCTAATTACTCGAACCAGTGGGCTCGGGCGGCCATGATCAACTTGCCGGCACGATCATCGTCAATGCCGTCGATGTCGAGCAGGTCGTCAATAGACTGCTCGGCCAGGTCTTCGCGGGTAATTACGCCGCGCACCGCCAGTTCCATCGCCAAATCCTTGTCCATACCCTCAAGCGAGAGCAGGTCTTCGGCCGGATGGGCGTCTGCCAGCTTTTCCTCAGTAGCGATGGCTTTAGTCAACAAGCGATCCTTGGCCCGAGCGCGAAGCTCGTTGACGGTGTCTTCGTCAAAGCCGTCGATGTTGAGCATTTCTTCCAACGGTACGTAGGCAATCTCTTCCAGGCTGGTAAAGCCTTCGTCCACCAGCACCTGCGCCAGATCTTCGTCGACTTCCAGCTCGTCGATGAAGTTGCGCAGGATGTCGCCGGTTTCTGCTTGCTGTTTAGCCTGGATGTCCGATTCGGTCATCACGTTCAGGGTCCAGCCAGTCAACTGGCTAGCCAGACGCACGTTCTGACCACCGCGACCGATGGCCTGAGCCAGATTGTCTGCGCCAACGGCGATGTCCATTGCGTGGGCATCTTCGTCAACGATAATTGCCGCAACCTCGGCCGGGGACATGGCGTTGATCACGAACTGAGCCGGGTTGTCGTCCCACAGAACGATGTCAACACGCTCACCGCCCAACTCACCCGACACTGCCTGGACGCGCGAACCGCGCATACCGATGCAAGCGCCCTGCGGGTCGATGCGTTTGTCCTTGGAGCGAACGGCGATCTTGGCGCGCGAACCCGGATCACGGGATGCAGCCATCACTTCGATCAGGCCTTCGGCAATTTCCGGCACTTCGATGCGGAACAACTCGATCAGCATTTCCGGCGCGGTGCGCGACAGGATCAACTGCGGGCCGCGGTTCTCGGTGCGGATTTCCTTGAGCAGCGCACGCAGACGCACGCCAACCCGGAAAGTTTCGCGAGAAATGATGTCTTCACGAGCCAGCAACGCTTCAGCGTTGTTACCCAGATCAACGATCACGTTGTCGCGGGTGACTTTTTTCACGGTGCCGGAGATGATTTCACCCAGGCGCTCGCGGTAAGCGTCAACCACCTGAGCGCGCTCGGCTTCGCGAACTTTCTGCACAATGACTTGCTTGGCAGTCTGTGCAGCAATGCGGCCGAACTCGATGGACTCGATTTTCTCTTCTACGACATCACCGACCTTGGCGCCAGGATGCGTTTCGGCAACCTTGCTCGGCCAGGTTTCGATGGCCGGATCGTCCAGGTCTGCTTCTTCGACGACCGTCCAGCGACGGAATGTCTCGTATGCACCCGTGTGGCGATTGATTTCCACACGCAAATCAACTTCGTCTTCGAAACGCTTTTTGGTAGCAGTGGCCAGAGCCAGCTCCAGCGCTTCAAAAATAACGTTTGCCGGTACGCCCTTTTCATTGGATACCGACTCAACAACCAGCAGTACTTCTTTGCTCATCGTACGCCTCGCCTTTCGCAAGCCATTGGATCCGCGGGATCCGCAGTATCTGGCACGCCTCAGTCAAAACTGGGAATAATGTTGGCCTTGTCGATCATATCGATCGGCAACAGGAACTCATGGTCTTCTACCTGCACCACGACATCCTGCTCTTCTACGCCGCGCAGAAGGCCCTGAAAGTTGCGTCGTCCTTCAAAAGGCGAGCGCAGCTTGATCTTCACTTGTTCACCGGCAAATTTTGCAAACTGCTCAAGAGTGAACAGCGGGCGTTCCATGCCAGGCGAGGAAACTTCAAGGGTGTATTCAACGGAAATTGGATCTTCAACATCCAGCACACCGCTGATCTGACGGCTGACGATGGCGCAATCGTCCACCAACACGCCGCCTTCTTTATCGATATAAACGCGCAACATCGAGTGACGACCCTGAGCCGAAAACTCGATACCCCAGCATTCATAGCCTAGGGCCACGACCACCGGGGCCAGCAAGGCCTGCAACTCTTCTAGCTTGCTCGACACCTGAACCCCCTAGTGCATGTATGTGCATGCTATGCAAAATAAAAAAATGGGCGAAACGCCCATCCTTGAAACGCCGTCGAACAGCGGCGTTGAAAGTGTCCAGCTAACAAAAAGCCCCTTAAAAGGGGCTCCTTAAACTGGTTGCGGGGGCCGGATTTGAACCGACGACCTTCGGGTTATGAGCCCGACGAGCTACCAGACTGCTCCACCCCGCGACAAAGCTGGGGCGGAAGTATACGACCGATCCCCTACAGGGTCAATGTAACCTTCCACCTGCAAGAAAGCCCGCAACAGCGGGCTCTCCTGACTAATTGGTACCGAGAAGGGGACTCGAACCCCTACACCCTATGGGCACAACCACCTCAAGGTTGCGTGTCTACCAATTCCACCACCTCGGCAATACTACGTTTGGAACCCTTCTTACTTCTGCTCTTGAGCTGGAGGCACGTCAGTCGCTGGGGTAGCCGACTTTTGCTCTTGAAGCACCGGGACATCATCAGAAGCCGGTTGTTGCTTTGGAACTTCCAGTACCGCTGGATTTGAGAGACCTACTTGAGTCAGCTGGTGAGCCTTCTCTTTAGCAAAGTAACCTAACCCCAAGCTGGTTATGAAAAAACCTGCGGCAAGTATAGCAGTAAACTTACTAAGAAAGGTAGAGGAACCTTGGCTTCCGAACACAGTATTTGAAGCACCTGCTCCGAAAGACGCGCCAGCATCCGCACCTTTACCCTGCTGCAGCAAAACCAGAGCTACTACGCCCAATGCACCCAGCAGATGAAAAACGACTACGACTGTTTCCAGCATTTTTTCAGTTTCCCGCGGCGCGACAAATCGCACCGAACTCATCTGCATTCAGGGAAGCCCCACCAATCAGGCCCCCATCGATATCCGGCATGCCGAACAGTTCGACCGCATTGGCCGCCTTCACGCTGCCGCCGTATAGAAGCCGCACACCTTGTGCGACCTCAGAATTCTCTGCCGCCAACTGGGCGCGAATGGCTGCGTGCACATCCTGCGCCTGTTGTGGCGTTGCAGTCAGCCCGGTGCCAATGGCCCAGACCGGCTCGTAAGCGATCACTGCCTTGGCAAAGGCACCGACACCCAGCTCCTCGATGATACTGCCCAGCTGACGCGAGACAACCTCAAGAGTCTTTCCGGCTTCACGCTGCTCAAGGGTTTCCCCTATGCACAACACCGGAATCAAGCCACATGCCTGTGCCGCTGCGAACTTGCGGATCAGCACTGCGTCCTGCTCGCCCATGATCTGGCGGCGTTCGGAGTGCCCGACAAGCGCCAGGGAACAACCTGCATCCACTAACTGACTCGGTGCAACTTCACCAGTCAACGCACCTTGTCCGGATTCCACCGCAGAATTCTGCGCGCCGACCGAAATCGACTTTCCTTCCAGGCCATCAATCACTTGATTGATATGCAGGAAAGGCGGGAATACCGCGACATCAACATCGCTCGGCAAGGCCAAGTCACGAAGGCCGTTGATCAGCTCAGCGACGCTGGCGCGGGTACCGTGCATCTTCCAGTTACCAGCTACCATAGGGCGACGCATGCTGTACCTCGTCGGTCAAAGTGGGCGCAGATGTTACCCAACACAATCATGGCTGGCAAGCCGAATTCAGGCAGAAACTTCAGTAACCAGTTTTGCCAGCTCTTCGGCATAGCCACGAACCTGCGTTTCGTCTTCGCCTTCGACCATCACACGCACCAGCGGTTCGGTTCCGGACTTGCGCAACAGCACGCGCCCCCGACCCGCCATGGCCTTGGTCACACGCTCGCTGGCTTCCTTGACCGACGGATGGTCGAGTGGGTTTGCGCCGCCACCGAATCGCACATTGATCAGCACCTGAGGGCATTTGCGCAGCGCCTGACGCGCTTCAGCCAAACCTTGCGCACGGGCTTTCAACGCCTTCAGCACCTGCAACGCGGCGATAATCGCATCACCAGTGGTGGTGTAATTGAAGCAAACGATATGACCCGAATTTTCGCCACCGACCAGCCAGTTGCGCTCCAGCAGATCAGCAATCACATAACGGTCACCAACATTGGCGCGGACAAATGGAATCCCCAGGTCGGCCAAGGCCAACTCCAGTCCCAGGTTGCTCATCAGTGTACCGACTACACCACCTTGCAGCTTGTCTCGCTCATGCAGGTCGCGAGCAATGATGAACAGCAACTCATCACCATCGACGATGGCCCCCGTGTGATCCACCATCAACACCCGGTCGCCATCACCATCGAAGGCGATACCCAGATCGGCGTGTTCAGCCAGCACAGCGGCCTGCAGTTGCCCCATATGGGTCGAGCCGCAGTTGTCATTGATATTCAAACCGTTGGGCTGCGCGGACAAGACCACGACTTCGGCACCCAACTCACGAAACACACTCGGCGCCACTTTATAGGTCGCACCATGGGCGCAGTCGATCACAATCTTGAGGCCGGTAAAGCTGGTACCGGTCGGCACACTGCTCTTGCAGAATTCGATATACCGACCCGACGCGTCATTGATTCGCGACACTTTGCCGATCTTGCTCGACTCAACCACAGTCATTGGGGTATCGAGCAGCTCTTCGATCATGTGCTCGACCTCATCCGGCAGCTTGGTGCCATTGCCGGAGAAGAACTTGATGCCATTGTCATCATGCGGATTGTGCGACGCACTGATCACGATGCCAGCTTCGGCATGAAAGGTACGCGTCAGGTAAGCAATCGCCGGGGTCGGCATAGGCCCCAGAAGCATCACATCAGCACCTGCCGACGTCAGTCCCGCTTCAAGCGCGGACTCGAACATGTAGCCGGAGATCCGGGTGTCCTTACCTACCAATACCTTGCAGGCTCCCATCTTGCGGAACGCCATACCTGCAGCCCAGCCGAGCTTGAGCATGAAATCAGGAGTAATCGGGTATTCACCGACACGCCCACGAATACCATCGGTGCCAAAATATTTTTTGCTCATAAGTGCTCCATCATTCTTATTCGGCTGATTCCACTGCGGCGATCATCCGCACCACATCCATTGTTTCGGCTACATCATGGACGCGCAATATACGCGCACCTTTCGCCGAAGCCAGCGCCGCGAGCGCCAAACCACCATACAGCCGGTCTCCCACCGGACGATTCAACGCCTGACCAATCATGCTCTTTCGCGAAACCCCGACCAACAGGGGTCGCCCCAAGGCATGCAGGGCTTCCATATGTTTGAACAAACTCAGATTGTGCTGCAAGGTTTTGGCGAAGCCAAAGCCGGGGTCAAGAATGATCCGCTCAGCCGCAATTCCCACCAATGAACACTGATGCATGCGTTCGGCGAGAAACTCACCGACTTCCCTTGTAACGTCCTGATACTGCGGATTGTCCTGCATATCGCCTGGCTCTCCAAGCATATGCATCAGGCAAACCGGTAACCCGGTGGCCGCCGCAGCATCCAGGGCACCATCGCGACGCAACGAACGTACGTCATTGATCAGCCCGGCACCCAGGCGCGCAGTTTCACGCATGACCGCTGGCGTGGAGGTGTCGACCGAGATGATGACGTCCAGTTCGCGACTGATGCGCTCGACAATGGGCGCTACGCGCTCCAGCTCTTCCAGTGGCGACACCGCCCTGGCACCAGGACGGGTGGATTCGCCACCGACATCGATCAGCGTCGCGCCGGCCACAACCATGGCTTCGGCGTGGCGCATGGCCGCGTCGAGCTGGCTGTATTGACCACCATCGGAGAAAGAATCAGGAGTGACATTGAGAATGCCCATGACATGCGTCTGGGCCAAATCAAGAACCCGGTTGCCGCAAGGCAACCGGGTCGAGGACTGAACAGAAGTCATTTCAAACCTTATACGTCAGCAGCAGGACCGCCAATCGGTGTTTCCGGACGCTCATCCTGCACCACCGGAGGGGTGCCGGAAGTACCCGTGCCACCCGACCAATCGCGCGGCTCGCGAGGCGTACGACCCGCCATGATGTCGTCGATCTGCTCGGCATCGATTGTCTCGTACTTCATCAAGGCATCGGCCATCGCATCGAGCTTGTCACGGTTGTCCGTGAGAATCTGCTTCGCCGTGCCATAGCACTGATCGATGATGCTGCGCACTTCGGAGTCGATCAGCTTGGCCGTCTCACCGGAGAAGCTTGCATTCTGACCACCGCCGCCGCGACCGAGGAATACCTCACCCTCTTCTTCGGCATACATCAACGGACCGAGTTTTTCCGAAAGACCCCACTTGGTCACCATATTCCGCGCAATCTGGCTGGCGCGCATGATGTCGTTGGAGGCACCGGTGGTCACGCCATCGAAGCCCAGGGTCATTTCTTCAGCGATACGACCGCCGTACAGCGAGCAGATCTGGCTGATCAACGCACGCTTGGACAGGCTGTAACGATCTTCTTCCGGCAGGAACATGGTTACACCCAGCGCACGACCGCGCGGGATGATCGACACCTTGTACACCGGATCATGCTCAGGTACGACGCGACCAACAATGGCGTGGCCGGCTTCGTGATAAGCGGTGTTCTGCTTTTCTTTCTCGGACATGACCATGGATTTGCGCTCGGCGCCCATCATGATCTTGTCTTTGGCCAGTTCGAACTCTTTCATTTCGACGATGCGCTTGCCGGCACGAGCAGCGAACAACGATGCCTCGTTCACCAGATTGGCCAGGTCAGCACCGGAGAAGCCTGGAGTACCACGAGCGATCACGGCCGGAGCAACGTCGTCGCCCATTGGCACTTTGCGCATGTGAACCTTGAGAATCTGTTCGCGACCACGGATGTCCGGCAGCCCCACAACAACCTGACGGTCGAAACGGCCTGGACGCAGCAACGCAGGGTCCAGTACATCAGGACGGTTGGTTGCGGCGATCACGATGATGCCGTCATTCATTTCAAAGCCGTCCATCTCGACCAGCAACTGGTTGAGAGTCTGCTCGCGCTCGTCGTGACCACCACCCATGCCAGCACCACGATGGCGACCGACCGCATCGATTTCGTCGATGAAGATGATGCATGGAGCGTGCTTCTTGGCCTGTTCGAACATGTCGCGAACACGGCTGGCACCGACACCGACGAACATTTCGACGAAGTCGGAACCGGAAATGGTGAAGAACGGCACTTTGGCTTCGCCGGCAATCGCCTTGGCAATCAAGGTTTTACCGGTACCTGGAGGACCAACCATCAGCACGCCGCGAGGAATGCGGCCACCCAGGCGCTGGAACTTGCCCGGATCGCGCAGGAACTCGACCAACTCACCGACTTCTTCCTTGGCTTCGTCGCAACCGGCAACGTCAGCCAGGGTAGTTTTCACCTGATCCTCGGAGAGCAGGCGCGCCTTGCTTTTACCGAAGCTCATCGGCCCGCCCTTGCCACCGGCACCGCCCTGCATCTGCCGCATGAAGAACATGAACACAGCGATGATCACAAGGATCGGGAAGCTGGCGACCAGAAGTTGAGTCCAGATGCTTTGCTGTTCAGGCTGTTTGCCTTCAACCACGACGTGGTTATCCACCAGGTCACCGATCAGGCCGTTGTCCTGGATCGCCGGGCGAATGGTCTTGAAGCTGTCGCCATCGTTGCGCTTGCCGGTAATCACGTAGCCATCAACCGCCACGCGTTCGACCTTGCCATCCTTGACCTGCTGGATGAAGTCGGAATAGTTGAGGGTCTGCGGCTCGTTAGGGCTGGAGAAGTTGTTCATCACCGTCACCAGGACAGCCGCGATGATCAACCACAGGATCAGATTCTTTGCCATATCGTTCAATTAACTACCCTCTGAAGCAAGCTCCGCTACTGGCGCGCGCTTCGCATGATATTCACCGGCCTAACTTACTACATTACCTACAACTTGGCAGGCGCCGTCTGTAACCCTTTGTGAAACACTTCCTACACAATATTCGCTAATTCTGACAAGGCGTAATACAAAAATCCTATCACCCCGATCGGAAATTCACTCATTCCTCACTGCGTCCGCGGAAACCGCGGCCCAGCAGGTACTGCTCGCGAGAACGGTCGCGCGACGAGTTCGGCTTGCGCATCTGCACCTTCTCGAACTGCTGGCGAACGCTCTTGTGGAATTCGTCGAAGCCTTCGCCCTGGAAGATCTTGATCAAAAAATCACCACCGGGCTTGAGCACCCGCGTCGAAAGATCCAGTGCCAACTCGCACAGGAACATCGCTCGCGGCATGTCCACGGCCGGTAATCCACTCATATTGGGGGCCATGTCGGAAATCACAAGGTCTACTTCCTTATTTCCGACGGCATCGAGGATCTGAGCCAGCACGGCATCCTCGGTAAAGTCGCCCTGAATGAAGGTCACGTCCGGGATACTGTCCATTTCCAGAATGTCAGAAGCGATCAGTGTCCCCTGCCCACCAATCAGACGACTGGTCACCTGGGACCACCCACCGGGGGCCGCACCAAGGTCGATTACGCTCATGCCCGGGCGGATCAGACGGTCCTTTTCCTGGATCTCCAGCAGTTTGTAGCTGGCGCGGGAACGGTACCCGTCTTTTTGTGCCATTTTGACGAATGGGTCGTTGAAATGTTCTTTCAGCCAGTTAAGGCTTGTCTTGGAACGGGCCACGGGATACCTCGGAAATAAAACGGGTCGTGATTAACTGGGCGGTCCCGGACTCGCTCGGGTAAACTGGCCGCCGCTTTTTACAAGATCAGACGCAGGGGTCAGATTATGCCGCTCACTCAAGAGCAGAAGAAACAGTACAAATCCATTGGCCACCATCTGAAACCGGTTTTGATTGTGGCAGACAATGGTTTGACTGAAGGTGTGTTAGCCGAACTCGAACGCGCTTTGGCGGATCACGAGCTGATCAAAATCAAGCTCAACATCCTCGATCGCGAATCGCGCCTGGCGTCCATTGCAGAGCTCTGCAAGGTCGGCAAAGCGGATCTGGTTCAGGTCATCGGCAAGATGGCACTGATCTACCGCAAGAACTTCAGCGTCAACAAGCAGCTGTCGAACGTCCATCGCTTCAAGTGATGACAAGGGTCAAGGGTGTGCTTCGCGCACCCTGCCACTCCCTCCCGGCACCGGCTCCAACACCAGCACCAGTCCGGAAAAACCCAGAACAAGATAGCTGAACGCCTGCCAACGCACGGCATCCGGCCAGCCGAAACGCACCGCGAAGTACATCGCGCACGCATACAGCGCCATCAACAGCAGTTTCCCGCGAATATCCCGCCATAGACTGACAAGGCCCTCGGTCTTTATCAGCACCAAAGCCTGAAAAATCAAACACGCCGTGGCGAATCCCACTACCAACGTATTGAGCGTGCCTGCGATTTCGTCGATCAGCAGCGGCGCCAGGCCAATTCGCCCCAGCACCGGCAACAGACCAATTTGCAACAGCCACAAGCCGCCGACCCACAACACCTGGGTCAGCTGCCAAAGCATGGCGCCCGCACGAAACGGGCGCCGATCTTCAGATGTGGCGAACTTCGACAATCTCGTACTCGATAACGCCGCCAGGCGTTTTGACTGCAACCACATCACCCTCTTCCTTGGCAATCAAGGCGCGAGCCAGTGGCGAGCCGACCGAAATCTTGCCGAGTTTGAAGTCAGCCTCATCCTCACCCACGATGTGGTAAGTGACGCGCTCATCCGTCTCGACGTTGGCGATTTCAACGGTGGTGCCGAAAATCACTTTGCCGGTGTGCGGAATGCTCGTGACATCAATGATGACCTGATTCTGAATCCGGCCTTCGATATCACGGATCCGCGCCTCGACCATACCCTGCTGCTCGCGGGCAGCGTGGTATTCGGCGTTTTCCTTCAAGTCACCCAACTCGCGGGCCGTACCGATGTCCTGGCTGAGCTTCGGACGAACGACCTTGGTCAGGTGAGTGTGCTCTTCTTCCAGGGCGCGAGCGCCCTGAACGGTCATTGGGTACTTCGTTATGCTCATGCCTTCAATCCTGCGTGTAGATCCTGCAAGCGGCGCACGGTCTTTTCGGGACCGAACTTCAGCGCTTCACAGATGGCTTCGCCAGCAGCAATGGTGGTGGTGCAGTAAATCTTGTGCTGCAGGGCATTACGACGAATGGAGTACGAATCAGCGATCGACTGACGACCTTCGGTGGTGTTGATGATCAGCGTGACTTCGTCATTCTTGATCATGTCGACCACGTGCGGACGACCTTCGGTCACCTTGTTCACGCGGCGCACTTTCAGGCCTGCCGCTTCAATCAGCTTGGCAGTACCGGCGGTGGCGACCACTTCGAAGCCCAAGTTGATCAGATCACGGGCCACGCCCGCAACCAGTGGCTTGTCGTCGTCACGTACGCTGATGAACGCAGTACCACCGGTCGGCAGCACTTCGCTGGCACCCATCTGGGCCTTGGCGAACGCTTCACCGAAGGTGTCGCCCACGCCCATCACTTCACCGGTGGACTTCATCTCTGGGCCAAGGATCGGGTCAACGCCAGGGAATTTGGCGAACGGGAACACCGCCTCTTTCACGCTGTAGAAGTTCGGGATGATTTCCTTGGTGAAGCCGATTTCCTTCAAGGTCTTACCGGCCATGACGCGAGCCGCGATCATTGCCAGGGAAACACCGATGCACTTGGACACGAACGGCACAGTACGGGAAGCACGCGGATTGACTTCGATGACGTAGATGTCGTCGCCTTGCAGCGCCAACTGTACGTTCATCAGGCCGATCACGCCGAGTTCCAGGGCCATTTTCTTGACCTGTTCGCGCATCTCGTCCTGGATGTGCGCCGGCAGCGAGTACGGCGGCAGCGAGCATGCGGAGTCACCGGAGTGAACGCCAGCCTGCTCGATGTGCTGCATGATCGCGCCGATCACCACATCTTTACCGTCGCAGACCGCATCCACGTCCATTTCGATGGCGCAGTTGAGGAAGTGGTCCAGCAGCACCGGGCTGTCGTTGGACACTTGAACCGCTTCACGCAGGTAGCGCTTGAGTTCTTCTTCTTCGTAGACGATTTCCATCGCACGACCGCCCAGTACGTAGGACGGGCGCACCACCAGCGGGTAACCGATCTTGGCGGCGGCACGAATCGCTTCGTCTTCGCTGCGCACGGTGGCGTTTGGCGGCTGACGCAGGTTCAGGCGCTGGACCATCTGCTGGAAGCGCTCACGGTCTTCGGCGCGGTCGATTGCATCAGGGCTGGTGCCGATGATCGGCACGCCGGCGGCTTCCAGGGCACGCGCCAGTTTCAGCGGAGTCTGGCCGCCGTACTGGACGATCACGCCTTTCGGCTTCTCGACGCGGACGATTTCCAGCACGTCTTCCAGGGTCACTGGTTCGAAGTACAGGCGATCGGAAGTGTCGTAGTCAGTAGAAACGGTTTCCGGGTTGCAGTTGACCATGATGGTCTCGTAGCCGTCATCGCGCAGGGCCAGTGCCGCGTGTACGCAGCAGTAGTCGAACTCGATGCCTTGGCCGATGCGGTTAGGACCGCCACCCAGGATCATGATCTTGTCACGACCCGATGGCGCCGCTTCGCACTCTTCCTCGTACGTCGAGTACAGGTAAGCAGTATCGGTGGCGAACTCGGCAGCGCAGGTGTCGACGCGCTTGTAGACCGGGAAGATTTCCAGCTTGTGACGGTGAGCACGCAGGCTCTTCTCGGTCACACCCAGCAATTTGGCCAGGCGCATATCGGAGAAGCCTTTACGCTTGAGGCGGAACATCAGATCGCGGTCGATGCTGGTCAGACCCAGGGTCTTGACCTTCTCTTCTTCCTTGATCAGGTCTTCCATCTGCACCAGGAACCAAGGGTCGATCATGGTCATGCCGAAGATGTCTTCGACGGTCATGCCGGCGCGCATTGCGTCCGCCACGTACCAGATACGCTCGGCACCCGGCACGGTCAGCTCGCGCTTGAGTACGCTCATGCTTTCCGGGTTGGCCAGATCAACCTTCTCGTCCAGACCGCAAACGCCCACTTCCAGACCGCGCAGGGCTTTCTGCAGGGATTCCTGGAAGGTACGGCCGATGGCCATGACTTCACCCACCGACTTCATCTGAGTGGTCAGGCGCGCGTCAGCCTTGGGGAACTTCTCGAAAGCGAAACGTGGCAGCTTGGTGACAACGTAGTCGATGGACGGCTCGAAGGACGCCGGTGTCTTGCCGCCGGTGATGTCGTTCGACAGTTCGTCGAGGGTGTAGCCTACAGCCAGCTTGGCCGCGACCTTGGCGATCGGGAAGCCGGTGGCTTTCGAAGCCAGTGCCGAGGAACGGGATACACGCGGGTTCATCTCGATCACGACCATGCGGCCGGTGTTCGGGCAGATACCGAACTGAACGTTGGAACCGCCGGTTTCCACGCCGATCTCGCGCAGTACCGCCAGGGAGGCGTTACGCAGGATCTGGTATTCCTTGTCGGTCAGGGTCTGTGCCGGAGCCACGGTGATCGAGTCACCGGTGTGCACGCCCATCGGGTCGAAGTTTTCGATGGAGCAGACGATGATGCAGTTGTCCTTCTTATCGCGGACAACCTCCATCTCATACTCTTTCCAGCCGATCAGCGATTCGTCGATCAGCAGCTCTTTGGTTGGCGACAGGTCCAGACCACGGGCGCAGATTTCTTCGAACTCTTCACGGTTGTAAGCGATACCGCCACCGGTGCCGCCCATGGTGAAGGACGGACGGATGATGCACGGGAAGCCAAGCTTCTCGAGGACCGCATTGGCCTCTTCCATGCTGTGGGCGATACCGGAACGCGGGCACGCCAGGCCGATGGACTTCATCGCCTTGTCGAAACGCGAACGGTCTTCAGCCTTGTCGATGGTGTCGGCGTTGGCACCGATCATCTCTACGCCGAACTTCTCCAGAACGCCTTCGCGCTCCAGGTCCAGGGCGCAGTTCAGGGCGGTCTGGCCACCCATGGTCGGCAGCAGCGCGTCCGGACGCTCTTTCTCGATGATCTTGGCAACGGTCTGCCACTTGATCGGCTCGATGTAGGTGGCGTCGGCCATGGCCGGGTCGGTCATGATGGTGGCCGGGTTGGAGTTCACCAGGATGACGCGGTAACCCTCCTCGCGCAGGGCTTTACAGGCCTGGGCGCCGGAGTAGTCGAATTCACAGGCCTGGCCGATCACGATCGGGCCAGCGCCAAGAATCAGGATGCTTTTAATGTCTGTACGTTTTGGCATGGGTTTGTCACTCAAATCCGCAGGTCAGTCGGCAAGCCGTCTTGTTCAATCTCTGAAGCCTTGAGGGGGCCGCCGGTGTCGGGACCACCCTCAAGCTTCGCTACATCAGGGCCAGCGATCAGCGTCGCTTTGCCATCTCGGTGATGAAGCGATCGAACAATGGCGCTACGTCGTTCGGGCCAGGGCTGGCTTCCGGGTGACCCTGGAAGCTGAAGGCGCTCTTGTCGGTACGCTCGATACCTTGCAGGGTGCCGTCGAACAGCGATTTGTGAATCGCGCGGACGTTGGCTGGCAGGGTCGCTTCGTCTACCGCAAAACCGTGGTTCTGGCTGGTGATCATCACTACGCCGCTGTCCAGGTCCTGGACGGGGTGGTTGGCACCGTGGTGGCCGTGACCCATTTTCAGGGTCTTGGCGCCGGAGGCCAGGGCCAGCAGTTGGTGACCGAGGCAGATACCGAAGACCGGAATCTCGGTTTCCAGCACGTCCTTGATCGCCTGGATCGCGTAGTCGCAAGGCTCCGGATCACCAGGGCCGTTGGACAGGAACACGCCGTCCGGCTTCAGTGCCAGCACATCGGCAGCAGGCGTTTGTGCAGGCACGACGGTCACGCGGCAACCGCGCTCGACCAGCATGCGCAGGATGTTCACCTTGACGCCGTAGTCGTAGGCAACCACGTGGTACGGCAGCTCGGAGGCTTCGATGGTTGCGTGGCTGTCGGTTTTCAGATCCCAGACAGTCGAGCGCCACTCGTAGCTTTCCTTGGTGCTGACGACTTTCGCCAGGTCCATGCCCTTGAGGCCAGGGAAACCCTGGGCGGCGGCGATGGCGGCGGCTTCGGAAATGTTGTCGCCAGCCATGATGCAGCCGTTCTGCGCGCCTTTTTCACGCAGGATGCGTGTCAGGCGGCGGGTGTCGATACCGGCGATGGCCACAACGTTGTTGGCCTTCAGGTAGTCGGACAGGGACATCGTGTTACGCCAGTTGCTCGCCACCAGTGGCAGGTCACGGATGACCAGGCCGGCAGACCAGACGCGATTCGACTCGGCGTCTTCCGGCGTGGTGCCGGTGTTGCCGATGTGCGGGTAAGTCAGGGTAACGATTTGTTGGGCGTAGGAAGGATCGGTAAGGATTTCCTGATAGCCGGTCATTGCGGTGTTGAACACCACCTCACCAACGGTTTGACCGTCGGCTCCAATGGCTTCGCCGCGAAAAATGCTGCCATCAGCAAGGGCGAGTATGGCTGGCTTAGTCAAGAAGACCTCCCGTAAATAAAGCCTGAAAGGGCGATCGCAGGTTGTAAAAAAGCGGAGTGACGTATGGACACGTCACCCCGCTTCTTCACTGAATTATTCTGCGCGCTTTTAGTGGACACACTAAAGCTGTAGCTTACAGAAAAAGGCCTTTTTGGTCTACCGCAAATGAGCCTTAAAGGCTGGAGAATGCGACAGGACGTCGCTTGGCAGAACAAAACCGGGCTCAAACGCTGTGCGCGAGCCCGATTTCGGGTGCATCTTAACGCAGATCGAGCACGTCTTGCATGTCGTAAAGGCCAGGCTCGCGCCCGTCCAGCCACAATGCAGCACGCACCGCACCCTTGGCGAACGTCATGCGACTGGACGCCTTGTGAGTGATCTCGACACGCTCGCCGTCGGCGGCGAACAGCACAGTGTGATCACCGACGATGTCGCCGGCACGCACCGTGGCGAAACCGATGGTTTCACGATCACGAGCGCCGGTCTGACCTTCACGACCATACACCGCCACCTTTTTCAGATCGCGGCCCAACGCATCGGCAATCACCTCGCCCATGCGCACGGCAGTGCCGGACGGCGCATCGACTTTATGCCGATGGTGAGCTTCGGTGATTTCGATGTCGACATCGTCGCCCAATACGCGAGCTGCCGTGTCGAGCAACTTCAGGCACAGGTTGACCCCGACACTGAAGTTGGCCGCGAAGACAATCGGAATGTCCTTGCCCGCTTCCGCCAGCAACTGCTTTTCTTCAACGCTGAAACCGGTGGTACCGATGATCATGGCCTTGCCGTGCTTACGGCAGAAAGCCAGGTTCTTCAAGGTCACCGTCGGGTGAGTGAAGTCGATCAGCACGTCGAACTCGTCGACCACCCGATCCAGATCACCGGACAGAGGCACACCGATACGACCCAGTGCAGCCAGCTCACCGGCATCCGCACCGACCAACGTGCTGTCGGGACGATCCACCGCCGCCGTCAGACCGGCGCCCGGAGTTTGCTGCACGGCTTCAATCAGGGTCTTGCCCATGCGCCCGGCGGCGCCCATCACTGCAATACGTCGCATGCCTGTCTCCTTACAAATCGCCGAAGAAGCGCTTCACGCCTTCGAACCAACCGGTGGTTTTTGGCGAATGGCTGTTGTCATCCGCCAGCGAACTACGGAATTCCTCGAGCATTTCACGCTGGCGACGGCTCAGGTTGACCGGAGTCTCGACCGCCACGCGGCACATCAAGTCGCCAGCACCACCGCCACGCACAGGCGCAACGCCCTTGCCACGCACACGGAACTGCTTGCCGGTCTGAGTCCCCTCAGGGATCTTCAGCTTGACCCTGCCATCAAGGGTCGGAATCTCCAGCTCGCCACCCAGCGCCGCATCGACGAAGCTGATCGGCACTTCGCAGAACAGGTGTTTGCCATCGCGCTGGAAAATCGAGTGCTCGCGCACATTGATCACCACGTACAGGTCGCCCGTCGGGCCACCATGAGCGCCCGCCTCGCCTTCGCCGGACAGACGAATGCGGTCACCGGTATCGACACCGGCCGGCACTTTCACCGACAGGGTCTTGTACTCTTCGACACGACCTTCGCCGTGGCAGGAATCGCACGGATCGGAAATGATCTTGCCCTGGCCATGGCAGCGCGGGCAGGTCTGCTGCACCGAGAAGAAGCCTTGCTGCATGCGCACCTGACCGATACCGCCGCAAGTCGGGCAGGTCACCGGCGCAGAACCTTTCTTGGCGCCGGAGCCGTCGCAAGGCTTGCAGTTGACCAGCGTCGGAACACGGATATTCACGGTCGTACCGCGCACCGCCTCTTCGAGGTCCAGCTCCAGGGTGTAGCGCAAGTCACTGCCGCGCTGAGCGCCGCCACGGGAACCGCCGCGACCGCCACCGAAGAAGTCACTGAAGACATCGCCAAAGATGTCGGAGAAGTTCTGACCACCGAAACCGGCACCGCCGCCACCCATGCTCGGGTCGACACCGGCATGGCCATACTGGTCGTATGCCGCGCGCTTGCCGGAATCGGACAGCACTTCGTAGGCCTCGTTGGCCTCCTTGAACATCTCTTCCGACGCCTTGTCATCGGGATTACGGTCCGGGTGGTGCTTCATCGCCAGGCGACGGTAAGCCTTCTTCAGGTCCGCTTCGCTTGAGCCACGCTCAACACCCAACACTTCGTAATAGTCACGCTTTGCCATAAGTCTTTGCACTCTTGAGGACGTCCGACAAAACCCTCCTGAGTTTGCCGAACTCGTTGAGCCCCAATACAGGCCCGGACCCAACTCACGTCAATTCAACGATCCTGGTCTTTGTTTCAAATTGGCACTTACAGCTCGGAAAGCAGGAGCATTCCCGGCCATGCCAGCAGCACGCGAACGCTGTCGCATGCTGTAAAAATTCGCGTATTCCAGATACGCCAACGCGGGAGCAAGCTCCCGCGCGGCGACATCCTACCAGTCACCGCCTGAAGGCAGTCAACCGGCCGACCAACAACTTACTTGTGGTCTTTGACTTCTTCGAACTCGGCGTCGACAACGTCGTCAGCCTTTTCCGCCTTGTCGTCGTGCGGTGCCGCGCCTTCAGCAGGCTGAGCCTGTTCGGCGTACATCTTCTGCGCCACTGGAGCGGAGACTTTCGACAGCTCTTCAACCTTGGCGTCGATAGCAGCCTTGTCGTCGCCTTTGACGGCGGCTTCCAGGGCAACTACGGCAGCTTCGATTGCAGTCTTCTCTTCAGCGGTCACTTTATCGCCGGCATCGGTAACCATTTTGCGCGTCGAGTGAACCAGTGCATCACCCTGGTTGCGGGCAGCGGCCAGCTCTTCGAACTTGCGGTCTTCCTCGGCGTTCGCCTCGGCATCACGCACCATGCGCTCGATTTCTTCGTCGGACAGACCGGAGTTAGCCTTGATCACGATCGACTGAGTCTTGCCGGTAGCCTTGTCCTTCGCACCTACGTGCAGGATGCCGTTGGCGTCGATGTCGAAGGTCACTTCGATCTGCGGCACACCACGTGGAGCTGGTGGAATCTCGGCCAGGTCGAACTTGCCCAAGGACTTGTTCTGCGCCGCTTGCTTACGCTCACCTTGCAGCACGTGAATGGTCACGGCACCCTGGTTGTCGTCGGCAGTCGAGAACACTTGCGATTTCTTGGTAGGAATCGTGGTGTTTTTCTCGATCAGCGCGGTCATCACGCCACCCATGGTTTCGATACCCAGGGTCAGCGGGCTAACGTCCAACAGCAGAACGTCTTTCACGTCGCCAGCCAGTACGGCGCCCTGGATAGCAGCACCCATGGCAACAGCTTCGTCCGGGTTAACGTCTTTACGAGCTTCTTTACCGAAGAACTCGGTTACCAGCTTCTGCACCAGTGGCATACGGGTCTGACCGCCTACCAGGATCACGTCGTTGATCGCGCCAACGTCGATACCGGAGTCTTTCAGAGCGATGCGGCAAGGTTCGATGGTGCGCTGAACCAGGTCTTCCACCAGCGCTTCGAGCTTGGCGCGGGAGATCTTCACGTTCAAGTGCTTAGGACCGGTGGCGTCTGCAGTGATGTACGGCAGGTTCACGTCGGTCGACTGAGCGGAAGACAGCTCGATCTTGGCTTTTTCAGCGGCTTCTTTCAGGCGCTGCATGGCCAGCGGATCACCCTTGAGGTTCATGCCGCTTTCTTTCTTGAATTCGTCGACGAGGTAGTCGATCAGACGAATGTCAAAGTCTTCACCACCCAGGAACGTGTCACCGTTGGTGGCCAATACTTCGAACTGGTGCTCGCCATCGACTTCAGCGATCTCGATCACGGAAACGTCGAAAGTACCACCGCCCAAGTCGTAAACGATCACGGTGTGATCGCCCTTCGCCTTGTCCATACCGTAAGCCAGAGCAGCTGCGGTTGGTTCGTTGATGATACGTTTTACGTCCAGACCGGCGATGCGGCCGGCGTCCTTGGTGGCTTGACGCTGGCTGTCGTTGAAGTAGGCCGGAACGGTGATCACCGCTTCAGTCACAGTCTCGCCGAGGTAGTCTTCGGCGGTCTTCTTCATTTTCTTCAGGATTTCAGCCGAGATTTGTGGCGGTGCCATTTTCTGGCCGTTCACTTCAACCCAGGCGTCGCTGTTGTCAGCCTTGACGATCTTGTAAGGGACCATCTGAATGTCTTTCTGCACGACTTCTTCGTCGAAACGACGACCGATCAGACGCTTCACCGCATACAGGGTGTTATGCGGATTGGTCACAGCCTGACGCTTGGCCGATTGGCCAACCAGAATTTCGCCATCGTTGGCGTAAGCGATGATCGACGGCGTGGTACGCGCGCCTTCAGCGTTTTCAATAACTTTTGCCTTGCCGTTTTCCAGCACGGAGACGCAGGAGTTGGTAGTCCCCAGGTCGATACCGATAATTTTGCCCATGTTCACTCTCCCGAAACTTTGGATTTGGTTGCCGCAGCAGTGGTGGCTAACTGCGGTAGCACTTAAACGCTTGACTTATAAATGGGGGCCTTGCGGCGGATTTCAAGCCTGCTCGTCAATCGAAGGCGAAACCGGCGCAGGCGCCTTGCTGACTACGACCATCGCCGGGCGCAGCAGGCGACCATTGAGCTGATAGCCCTTCTGGAACACCTTCAGAACGCTGTTAGGCTCGACATCGGCGCTTTCCTGCATGGCCATTGCCTGATGCTGAACGGCATTGAACGGTTCGCCATGCGGATCGATCGCTTCAAGCTGATAACGCTTGAGGGTGTCGTGGAACATTTTCAGGGTCAGCTCGATACCTTCGCGCATCGGACGGATGCTTTCGTCATCCGGGCTGGACAATTCCAGGCCACGCTCCAGGCTGTCGACGATCGGCAGCAGGTCGCTGGCGAATTTTTCCAGCGCGAACTTGTGAGCCTTTTCCACATCCTGCTCGGCGCGACGGCGGACGTTCTGCAGATCGGCGGCTACACGCAAAGCCTGATCCTGAGCGCCTGCCAGTTGCTCTTCGAGCACTTGTACACGAGCCGCCAGGTCATCACCCGAAGCCTCGGGCGCCTGGTTGGCGTCTGGGTTTTGCGTATCCACTGTCTGTTCGTCAGCCATAGATTTCTCCTTTCAATTTCGTCCGCGAACTCAACTCGCGCTTCTGCCCAGCTATATGGGGCCGCAAAATCCGGCTTCAAGGGGCGCCGACGATTAACCCTACAAAAAATAACTGCTTTGTCATTCCCGGTCGCAATAAGGCTTTCGTCGGACCGAGCGAATCGAGCTAACGAGGGGCATTGTCAGCCAGAAACAAAACACTGTATAAATAACCAGACCTAACACCTGGGAGCGGCCCATATGCTGGTGCACCTGTCCGTACACAACTACGCCATCGTTGAACATCTCGATCTCGAACTCGATCGCGGGATGAGCGTGATCACCGGGGAAACCGGCGCGGGCAAGTCGATCATGCTCGACGCGCTGGGCCTGACCCTGGGTGATCGCGCCGACAGCGGCGTGGTCCGCCCCGGCGCCGACAAGGCCGACATCCTGGCCACCTTCGATCTGGTCGACATTCCGGAAGCAAGCGCCTGGCTGGCCGAACGCGACCTCGAAAACGACGGCCCGTGCATCCTGCGCCGGGTCATCACATCCGAAGGACGCTCGCGCGGCTACATCAACGGCACACCCTGCCCGCTTGGCGACCTCAAGGCGCTGGGCGAGCTGCTGATCGACATCCACAGCCAGCACGAACACCAATCCCTGCTCAAGACCGACACCCATCGCCGCCTGCTCGACGAGTACGCCGGGGCCACGGACCTTGCCCGCCAGGTGCAGCTTGCCGCACAGCGCTGGCGCCAGACTCGCCAGGAGCTGGAGCGACTCTCCAACTCCGGCGACGAACAACGCGCTCGCCATCAGCTGCTCAGCTATCAACTCGAAGAACTGGAAAACCTCGGCCTTGGCGACAACGAACTGGAGCAGCTAGAGCAGGAACACAAAAACCTGACCAACGCCGAAACCCTGCTGGGCATCTGCCGGCAAGTCGTCGAGCAATGCAGTGAAAGTGATTCCGGGAATGTACTGAACGCCCTCACCGCCAGCCTCAACCGCCTGTCCAGCGTGAACAGTTCGATTGGTGCGCTGGGAGAAGCCAGCAGCTTGTTGACCAGTGCACAGATCCAGGTTGAAGAGGCCGTGGGTGAACTGAACCGCTTCCTTGACAACTTCGACGCCGATCCGTCGCGCCTTCAATACCTCGAAGAACGCCTCGACGCGATCTACACCCTGGCGCGCAAACACCGCATCCAGCCGACCGAAGTTGCCGAGATGCAACAGAAACTGCTGGATGAAATCGAAACCCTCAACGCCAACGACGAATCCATCGAGCGGCTGAGCGGTGAGCTGTCTTCATACGCTCGCCATTATCAGGAAAAGGCTCGCGAACTGAGCGATCTGCGTCATCAAGCCTCGAGCAGCCTGGCCAGCGCCGTGGAACTGGAGATCCAGCGCCTGGGCATGCCTGGCGGGCGCTTCACCATCGAGTTGCGCCCAAACAGCAGTGATGAACTGCTGCCTAATGGACTTGAACAGGTTGAATTACTGGTCAGCGCCAACCCTGGCCAACCATTGAAAGCCTTGGCAAAAGTCGCATCCGGTGGCGAGCTGTCGCGGATCAGCCTGGCGATTCAGGTCATCACCGCGCAGACCTCCCGTGTACCAACCCTGGTGTTCGACGAAGTCGATGTCGGCATTGGCGGTCCAACCGCGGAAATCGTCGGCCAGTTGCTGCGCAGGCTCGGTGAGCGCGGGCAGGTACTGACCGTGACCCACTTGCCGCAAGTGGCGGCGCAAGGTCATCAACATCTATTTGTGCATAAAGTGCGCGGCGAAGATGCCACCCGCACGGCCGTTTCAAAATTGAGCAAAAACGACCGCGTCGAAGAAGTCGCACGGATGCTGGGCGGCATCGATCTCACCAAGGAATCCTTGGCGCATGCCAAAAAAATGGTGGTGGCCGCAAAAGCCTGACTAAAGGCAGAAAGCACGAAGGCGACCCTGGGGTCGCCTTCGTTCGTTTCGCGAACGTCAAGTTCGCGCGACATGCTTACTTTTTCTTGCGCACGTACAGCACCAGATTGTGATCAACCATCTCGAAGCCATACTTGTCGACGATTGCTTTCTGAAGCCGCTCGATTTCTTCGTCGAAGAATTCGATCACTTCGCTGGTTTCGACGTTGACCATATGGTCGTGATGCTTTCCGTCGTCCAGTTCGAAGACCGCATGGCCTCCGTCGAAGTTGTGCCGCACCACAAGGCCAGCTGCCTCGAACTGGGTCAGAACACGGTAAACCGTGGCCAGACCGACGTCCTCACCAGCCTCCATAAGGGCCTTGTAGACATCCTCGGCACTCATGTGGCGCTGCTCGGCGGAATCGAGCATTTGCAGAATTTTGACCCGTGGCAGGGTCACTTTGAGGCCGGCTTTGCGTAGTTCGCTATTTTCAACCATGGTCAGCTTTCTCGCGATGCTGCTTCGCAGCTTCTCTTAATGCGGGTATGATCGGCGTTTACGTTGTCCCAGCCAAGATAGTGGAAGTCGCCCACCGATGCAAAACACCAAGCTCTTGCTAACCAGTTTCACCTTTGTGGGACTGCTCGCACTCGCCGGTTGTTCATTCCCCGGGGTTTACAAAATCGACATCCAGCAGGGCAATGTCGTCACGCAGGACATGATAGACCAGTTGCGCCCGGGAATGACCCGTAAGCAAGTACGATTTATCATGGGCAACCCTCTGCTGACCGACACATTCCATGCCGATCGCTGGGATTATCTGTACAGCCTGCAACCCGGTGGCGGTGAACGCCAACAGGAACGCATCAGCGTTATCTTCAACCCAAATGACCAGCTTGTCAGCCTCTCTGGTGATTTCATGCCAGGCGTGAGCCGTGACGAAGCCATCCTTGGCAAGGACAGCGGCACGACAGTGGCTGCCCCGGCACAAAACGTCGAAAAACCAAAACCGGAAAAACCGGTCAAGCCAGGTTCGTTGCTGGATCAGATCCAGAAGGACGTCGACGGTGTAGAAACCGCTCCAGTCCCGACGCCTGAACCGCTGGACACCTCGCCGCAGTAATTGGCGAATGATGCCGCTTGCCTGGGCATTCAAGCTCCAGCAAGGCCGCTCTGAAAATCCGCCGCCAGACCTCTGGCGGCGGATTTTTTTATGTACCGGCAATAGTGATCGATCCGGATCGCTTGCCGGAATCACTATCGATGATTCCCGCTTATTTAATACACATCAGCATAAAGTCTTGGGAACCATCACCGGAAGGGCCCTTCATTCCTGCCAGTTGAGTGATCACACTCAAATTATCCTGCTTGGGTGTAGACCCAAGTCGCGCCCGCCCATAATAAATATCATCTTCGGAACGGCTGTTCGTAAGGGATACAGAGCAGAACCGTGGAGCCTGGATGAAGACATCCGGCTTGAAGTTAACCTTATAGTTCGCAAAATAATCAGGCTGGGAGAAGTACTCTACCGCAGAGATCCACTCGGGTGCCTGAGCCACCACCCTGCCTTGTGCGCTTATCGTGGCGGTTAACACATTGGAGGCTGCACTGGCCGGCATGACAGTGAAAGCCGCACCCATTGCTGCCAGCACACTTATATGCTTCAACGACTTGATCAAGTCCATTTCAGATTTATCCCTAAATGAGTTTATTTGCCCCTCACATAACGAGGGCAAGACTTGATTTAGGCTTAATCGGAACCACATTCAATCAAGATTGAAGCAAAGAGAAAATTCTCTTCAATACTCAAACCAATCCTACATTCCCCCGATAAAAAGCCTACAAAGCATATTTACACTCAGGGATTGAACCACCTGTGGGCGGAAATTTTAGTGCCTGGCGCGCAATTCAATCATTGATTCCGCGCCTTGGCCTCGGCCGCTTTTGCTGCACGCAGGCGACGGACCTCTTTCGGATCCGCCAGCAGCGGCCGGTAGATTTCGATTCGGTCCCCCGCCTGAATCGTTCGAGTGTCCGGGTCGGTGATCACCTTGCCAAAGATACCCACCGGGCAGGCGGCAAGATCCAGCTCAGGAAACTCTGCCCCTACACCAGACTTGAGCACGGCCGCCCGAACCGTAGTGCCGACCGGCACCGCGAGTGAAAGTAGCACCTGCCTGTCCACAGCGGCGTACACCACTTCGATATCGATCACGGCTTCAACCATGAATCTGCTTGGCGCGCTGACAGAACGCATCCACCAGCGTATTGGCGGCCTGATTGAACAATGGCCCCAATGTGGCGCGAACCAGTGGCCCGGCATAATCGAACGAAAGATCAAGACTGATCTTGCAGGCCTTCTCGCCCAGCGGCTTGAACACCCACACACCATGCAATTGATTGAACGGGCCTTCTTCAAGATTCATTTCGATCGATTGACCGGGAACCAGAGCGTTGCGCGTCACGAAGTGCTGACTGAGGCCGCCCTTCGCCACGCCAACGCTCGCCCTCATATGCTCAGGCGAGCTTTCCAGGACTTCGGCCGACGAACACCACGGCAGAAACTCCGGATAGCGCGCCACGTCGTTGACCAGGTCATACAGCGCTTGTGCCGGGTACGGCAGCAAGGCCGAACGTGAAATATGTGTCGTCATGTCAGCGTCACTTCCACAGCTGGGCGGCAAACACTACGAGAATGCCGATGGGCGCCACATAGCGCATCAAGAACAAGGACAGGCCAAACAGCGCAGGGTTGCGGATCGACAACTCGTCGCGCACCGCTTCACGCCCCATGATCCAGCCCGCAAACACCACGAAACACAAACCGCCAAGCGGCAACATGAGTCGCGAGGTGAAGAAATCGATCACGCCAAAGAAGTCGAGACCACCGGCGGCTCCCCATTGGTAGAGGTGGAACATCCCGCCTTCGTTCACGAAGAACTTGGCCTCCTTCCAGATATTGAAGGAGAACACAGTGCCCAGACCGACAAACCAGCAGCTGAAAGCCAGCCAGAAAGTAACCCATGCACGACTCACCTTAGTGCGCTCGACCAGGTAGGCCACCATCGGTTCGAGCAGGGAAATCGCCGAACTCCAGGCAGCGACCGCCACCAGCACGAAGAACACCACCCCCATCAATTGCCCGAACGCCACGTTACCGAAGGCAAACGGCAGGCTGACGAACATCAGCCCCGGCCCTTCGCTCGGATTCAGGCCCGCCGCGAAAACAATCGGAAACAATGCCAGTCCGGCAACCAGGGAAACGAAGGTATCGAGCAGCGCCACGCCGACGACCGTCCCTGAGATCGACGAGTTCTTCGGCATGTAGGCGCCATAGATCATGATCGAGCCGACGCCCACGCTCAGGGAAAAGAACGCATGCCCCATCGCGGGCAACAAGCCGTCCAGAACCTTTTCCGGGTGGAAGTCGAACATGAAATGCACGCCCTCCATGAAATGACCGGTGGTCATGCTGTAGCCCAGCAGCACCAGGATCATCACGAACAACAACGGCATCATGATGCGCAAACTGCGCTCAAGCCCGGCAACCACGCCCTTGGCGATCACCACCGCGGACAACAGCATGAAAATCGTGTGCCAAAGTGTCAGGCGCCAGGGATCGGCGATCACATTGCCGAAGTAAGCCCCCACCTGATCAGGCGTCGCGCCCTGAAAATCGCCACGCCCCATGTCGATGATGTAATCCAGCGACCAGCCGCCAACCACACTGTAGAAAGACAGGATCAGCAATGCCGTGATCATCCCGGCAAATGCGCCCCAGGACCATTTCGTCGAGTGCCCCGCCTCGACCGCCAGCGTCTTCAAGGCATTGGCCGGGCTCTGCCGGGCACGCCGGCCGATCAGGGTTTCGGCCAGCATGACCGGTACGCCAATCAGCGCGATGCAGGCCAGAAACATCAGCACGAAGGCGCCGCCGCCATAGACGCCGACCATGTACGGGAATTTCCAGATACTACCCAGCCCCACGGCCGAACCGGTCGCGGCGAGTATGAAGACCCAGCGGCTAGCCCAACTGCCGTGGACAGAAACCTTGTCTGTCGACATCGTTATCACGCCCAAGCGTTCAAAAAAGAGGCCGCATTGTCCGGGATTCAATCAACCTGCTCAAGCACGTAGCAACACCGTAGCCGACTCGCGTGCAACTCCCTATAATGCCGCCCCTATGGCTAAACAGAAGAAACACCCAACAGGGACCATCGCGCAAAATAAAAAGGCGCGACACGATTACTTCATCGAACATCGGTTCGAGGCTGGTCTGGTCCTGGCCGGCTGGGAAGTAAAAAGTCTGCGGGCAAGCAAGCTGCAGCTGGTTGACAGCTACGTACTGCTCAAGGATGGCGAAGCCTGGCTGCTCGGCAGCCACATTACGCCCCTGACGACCGCCAGTACCCACGTCATCGCTGACCCGGTGCGCACCCGTAAATTGCTGCTCAATCGGCGCGAGCTGGAAAAGCTGGCCGCTGCCGTGCAGCAAAAGGGTTACGCCTGCGTGTGCCTGTCCTGGTACTGGAGCAAGCACATGGTCAAGTGCGAGATCGCGCTGGGCAAGGGCAAGAAGGAATACGACAAGCGCGATACCGAGCGCGAACGCGACGCCGGTCGCGAGTTGCAGCGTGCGGTGCGCAACAAGGGCAAGGAAGATTAATTCTTCTGCCTGCGAATTGCGGCGCGAATAAAAAGATCGCAGCCTCCGGCAGCTCCTACAGGGAATGCGTTCCAAAGTAGGAGCTGCCGAAGGCTGCGATCTTTGCGTTAAACGGTCACATCCCCTTGCGCCGCTCCGCCCGGGCCATGCGCTGCACTTCCTGACGCACTTCTTCCAGCACCTCCTGTACATACAGAATGTGTCGACTGGAAACTTCACGCGCCTGCTCCGCCCGCCCTTCGATGATCGCCTGATACAACTCCCGATGCTGCGCGATCAACATGTCGCGGGTTTCGGTGCGCTGCTTGTACATGCCACCGATGTTGGTCACCACGTTGCGCTTGAGCAGGTCGAACAGCCCGCGAATGGTGTGCAGCAACACGGCATTGTGGCTGGCCTCGGCGATCGCCAGGTGAAAACTTGCGTCTGCAGCCCCCTCTTCGGCACGACTCACTTCTTCGTGACGGGAATAGCAGTCCTGCAGTTCGTTGAACGCAGCGGTCAGCCGTTCGCGATCCACCTCCGTGGCACGCAGCGCCGCGTAGTAGGCGCAAGACGCTTCCAGCGTATGGCGAAACTCCAGCAGATCGCGTTGCGCCTCAGGATTGCTTTCCAGCAGATGCAACAAGGGATCACTGAAGGTGCTACCCAGTGATTCCACCACATAGTTGCCGCCACCCTGGCGACTGACCAGCAGGCCCTTGGCGGTCAGCTTCTGAATGGCTTCGCGCAACGAAGGGCGTGACACGCCAAATTGCTCGGCCAGCGCGCGCTCGGCCGGCAAGCGCTCACCCGCTTTCAGCGTGCCCTCGAGGATCATGCCCTCAAGCTGCTCGACAATATCGTCAGACAAACGGCGCTGACGAATCTGATCAAACCCCATAACTCGATTACTCCACGATCCGACGGCTCGCCGGGGCTCTATTCTGGCCTATCGGCGCCGCGCCAGCACCTGCCACAGCGCATTTGGTCATACCAGACAGACGACCTGCGCACTTCGCATTCGACAAAAGTTTTAGGGCGGCAAATTGACACACCGCCTACAAGGCTTTTACCCTAGCCAACAGCGATTGTAAATTGGTCTTACCAATTAACCAAGAACGCTGATCAGTGCCTGACCAACAACAATTAGGGGCCACCCCATATGCAAACCTGGCAACAGCTCTATACCCCGCTCGGCAGCCTCGGCCTGTCCGCACTCGCAGCCGTTATCCCCATCGTGTTTTTCTTCCTGGCTTTGGCCGTGTTCCGCCTCAAAGGGCATGTGGCCGGTAGCATCACCCTGGCGTTGTCGATTCTGGTGGCGATCTTTGCTTTCCAGATGCCGGTCGATATGGCGTTCGCCGCCGCCGGGTATGGCTTCGCTTATGGCCTGTGGCCGATTGCCTGGATCATTGTGGCAGCGGTGTTCCTCTACAAACTGACGGTCAAGAGTGGCCAGTTTGAAGTCATCCGCAGTTCGGTCCTGTCGATCACCGATGACCAGCGCCTGCAGGTCCTGCTGATCGGCTTCTGCTTCGGTGCCTTCCTCGAAGGTGCGGCCGGTTTCGGCGCACCGGTGGCGATTACCGCCGCCCTGCTGGTAGGACTGGGCTTCAACCCGTTGTACGCAGCCGGTTTGTGCCTGATTGCCAATACTGCGCCGGTAGCCTTCGGTGCCTTGGGCATTCCGATCATCGTTGCCGGGCAAGTGACCGGCATCGACGCCTTCAAGATCGGCGCCATGACCGGCCGCCAATTGCCGCTGCTGTCGCTGTTCGTGCCGTTCTGGCTGGTGTTCATGATGGACGGCCTGCGCGGCGTGCGGGAAACCTGGCCGGCAGCCCTGGTGGCCGGCTTGAGCTTTGCCGTCACCCAGTACTTCACCTCGAACTTCATCGGCCCGGAACTGCCGGACATCACCTCGGCCCTGGTCAGCCTGATTGCCCTGACCCTGTTCCTGAAAGTCTGGCAACCAAAACGCGCCGCCGGCCAACACATCGTCGGCGCCGTCTCGGCCTCCGTGGTGAGCGCCAGCGTCGGTGGTTTCGGCCAGAAACGCACAACCGTGGCTTCGCCTTACAGCTTTGGGGAAATCTTCAGGGCCTGGTCTCCGTTTCTGATTCTCACCGTACTGGTCACGATCTGGACCCTGAAGCCGTTCAAGGCCATGTTCGCCGCCGGCGGTTCGATGTACAGCTTCGTATTCAACTTCGCCATCCCGCACCTGGACCAGATGGTGATCAAGGTCGCACCGATCGTGGCCGCGCCAACCGCCCTTCCGGCAGTGTTCAAACTGGACCCGATTTCCGCCACCGGCACGGCGATTTTCTTCTCGGCGCTGATCTCGATGCTGGTCCTGAAGGTCAATTTCAAAACTGGTCTGACCACTTTGAAAGAGACCTTCTACGAACTGCGCTGGCCGATCCTGTCCATCGGCATGGTGCTGGCGTTTGCCTTCGTGACCAACTACTCGGGCATGTCCTCGACCATGGCTCTGGTACTGGCGGCGACGGGTGCAGCCTTTCCGTTCTTCTCGCCGTTCCTCGGCTGGCTGGGCGTGTTCCTCACCGGTTCCGATACCTCGTCCAACGCCCTGTTCAGTTCGCTGCAAGCGACCACCGCGCACCAGATCGGTGTCAACGACACCTTGCTGGTGGCGGCGAACACCAGTGGCGGTGTGACCGGCAAGATGATCTCGCCACAATCGATCGCCGTGGCCTGTGCCGCGACCGGCCTGGTGGGCAAGGAATCGGATCTGTTCCGCTTCACCCTCAAGCACAGCCTATTCTTTGCAACGATTGTCGGCTTGATCACATTGGCCCAGGCCTACTGGTTCACCGGCATGCTGGTGCACTAAGGGCTACAGGCAACACGATAAAAACCGACGCCGGGCCACGCCCCCGGCGTCCGCTATTCACACCCCGGTCTGTAAGGCTGCTGAAAGCTTCCGGTTTTATATTCAGCAGCCTCAACAGACGAATAACCGGGACCACCCGGAGACCGCCTGATGAGCGAGCTTTTTTACAACGCCGTGCCGAATGCGACCCGTGTCGCCCCGCCACTGCCCGAGCCTCGGCAGTACCCCAGCGAGAAACCGTCACGGGTCTACCTGTTCGGGACCTGCGTGGTCGATTTGTTCTACCCCGAAGCCGGGATGGACGCGATCCACCTGCTTGAACGCGAAGGCATTCGTGTCGAATACCCGCAAGGGCAAAGCTGCTGCGGCCAACCGGCCTACACCTCCGGTTACACCGAACAGGCACGGACCGTGGCGCGCTCGCAACTGGCGCTGTTTGCCGGCGACTATCCGGTGGTGGTGCCGTCAGGTTCTTGCGCGGGCATGCTGCGCGAACATTACGCCGACTTGTTCAAGGACGAGCCGGACACGTTGAAACAGGTTCAGGCCCTGGCGGCCAGAACCTACGAACTGGCCGAGTTTCTGTTATTTGTCTGCAAGGTGCAGCTCAAGGACAGCGGCGAACCGGTAAAAGTGGCGCTGCACACCTCGTGCTCGGCACGCCGTGAAATGAACACCCACCTGCACGGCCGCGAATTATTGGCGCAGTTGAGCAACGTGGAACGGGTCAACCACGACCACGAAAGCGAATGCTGTGGCTTCGGCGGGACATTCAGCGTCCGTATGCCAGACATTTCCGGCGCGATGGTGGCTGACAAGACCCGGGCGTTAAAGGAATCCGGCGCGCACAAGATATTGAGTGCCGACTGCGGCTGCTTGATGAACATCAACGGCTCGCTGGAAAAACAGCAGGAAGCGTTGCGCGGTCAGCATCTGGCCAGTTTCCTCTGGCAGCGTACCGGAGGTGCCCGATGAGCACTTCCGCGATTATTCCTACGGTTGCCGTAGAAGAAGATTTTCGCACCCGCGCCCACAAGGCGTTGGGTGACGCGCAATTGCGAGGCAACTTTCGCAAGGCGATGGATTCATTGATGAGCAAACGGGCAGCGGCGTTCAGCGATGCCCATGAAAGAGAACACTTGCGCGCACTGGGCAATGCCGTCCGTGCCCGCGCGCTCTCCAAGTTGCCCGAGCTGCTCGAGCAACTGGAACAGAACCTGACCCGCAACGGTGTGACAGTGCACTGGGCGGAAACGGTGGACGAGGCCAATGGCATCGTCCTCTCGATCATCCGCGCTCACGAGGGGCGGCAAGTGATCAAGGGCAAATCGATGGTCAGCGAAGAGATGGAGATGAACCATTTCCTCGCTGAACAGGGCATTGAATGCCTGGAATCGGACATGGGCGAGTACATCGTCCAGCTCGACCACGAGAAGCCTTCACACATAATCATGCCGGCGATCCACAAGAATGCCGGTCAGGTCGCGTCCTTGTTCCACGACAAACTTGGGGTGGAATACACCAAGGACGTTGACCAACTCATTCAGATCGGTCGCAAGGTCTTGCGGCAGAAATTCTTCGAAGCGGACATCGGTGTCTCCGGTGTCAACTTCGCCGTAGCCGAAACCGGCACCCTGCTGCTGGTAGAAAACGAAGGCAACGGCCGCATGACCACCACGGTGCCGCCCGTGCATATCGCCGTCACCGGCATCGAAAAAGTCGTCGAGAACCTGCGCGATGTGGTGCCGTTGCTGTCATTGCTGACCCGCTCGGCCCTGGGCATTCCGATCACCACTTACGTCAACATGATCTCCGGCCCGCGCAAGGAACATGAACTCGACGGCCCGCAGGAAGTGCACCTGGTACTGCTAGACAACGGCCGTAGCCAGGCCTTTGCCGACAGCGAACTGCGCCAGACCCTGAACTGCATTCGCTGTGGCGCCTGTATGAATCATTGCCCGGTCTACACCCGAATCGGTGGTCACGCCTATGGGGAGGTTTACCCCGGGCCTATCGGAAAAATCATCACCCCGCACATGGTTGGCCTGGCGAAAGTGCCGGATCACCCGAGCGCCTCGTCGCTGTGCGGCGCCTGCGGTGAAGTCTGCCCGGTGAAAATTCCGATCCCTGCTCTGTTGCGTCGCCTGCGGGAAGAAAACGTCAAGGCCCCCGACAGCCCCCATCAAGTGATGCGCGGTCAGGGCAGCAAGTATTCGCGCAAGGAGCGGTTCATCTGGAATGCCTGGGCGAAGCTCAACAGCTCGCCGACGCTGTATCGCCTGTTCGGATTCTTCGCCACCCGTTTGCGCGCCCTCACGCCGAGCAATGTCGGTCCGTGGACGCAAAACCACAGCGCACCCAAACCCGCCGCCCGCTCACTGCATGACATGGCCCGCGAGCATTTGGCCAAACAGGGAGACCGTTGATGAGCGCCAAGCAAAATATCCTCGCCAAACTGCGTAAAAGTCTGACAGGCACCACGCCAGTGGCCGATAACTTCGATATCGATCTGGTGACCCAGCCTTACACCTACGCGCCTGAGCAACGCATTGCGCAACTGCGCAAACTGATGGAAGCGGTGCACACGGAAATTCATCTGACGTCCGGCCAAGAATGGCCGACGCTACTCGCGCAATTGCTGCGCGAGCGCCAATTGCCGAGTCTGCTGATCGCACCGACAACGCCCCACGGTCAACGGATCACACAGCACTGGGCGAACAATCCCGATTTACCGAAGCTCAAGGCCTACGACCGCCCGGTTGAAGAATGGAAGGCCGAACTGTTCAACGACACCCCGGCGAGCCTGACCGCCAGCCTCGGCGCCATCGCGGCGACCGGTAGCCTGATTCTCTGGCCGACGCGGGAAGAACCGCGCCTGATGAGCCTCGCACCACCGGTGCATTTCGCCCTGCTCAAGGCCAGTGAAATCCGCGACAACTTCTATCAGGTGCAGCAGGAGTTCGAATGGGCCCAGGGCATGCCGACCAATGCGTTGCTGGTGTCCGGCCCGTCGAAGACTGCCGATATCGAGCAAGTGCTGGCGTACGGCGCCCACGGTCCGAAAGACCTGGTGGTATTGATCCTGGAGGACCAATGAGTCTACCGGCTGCTTTCCTGCGTGATGCACAGCAACTGATTCCACAAGAGCGACGCTTCGACGACCCGCTGTCGACCCTGGCCTTCGGCACCGATGCCAGTTTCTATCGGTTGATTCCGCAACTGGTAATCCGCGTCGAGTCCGAAGACGAAGTGGTGGCGCTACTGAAACTGGCGCAGCGCGATCACGTCCCGGTAACTTTCCGCGCCGCTGGCACCAGCCTCTCTGGTCAGGCCATCAGCGATTCGGTTTTGATCGTGCTTGGGGATAACTGGAACGCGCGTGAGATTCGCGGGCAAGGCACACAGATTCGTCTGCAACCGGGCGTGATTGGTGCCCAGGCCAACGCCTGGCTGGCACCGTTCGGACGCAAGATCGGCCCGGACCCGGCCTCGATCAACGCCTGCAAGATCGGCGGTATCGTCGCCAACAATGCCAGCGGCATGTGCTGCGGCACGGCGCAAAACACCTATCACACCCTGGCCGGCATTCGTCTGGTGCTGGCTGACGGCAGTCGTCTCGACACTGAAGATGCCACCAGCGTCGCAGCGTTTCGCCAAAGCCACGCCGCTCTGTTGGAGCGTTTGACAACCCTGGGACGCGAGACCCGCGCCAACGCCGAACTGGCTGCGAGAATTCGCCACAAATACCGTCTGAAAAATACCACCGGCCTGTCGCTCAATGCCTTGGTGGATTTCGACGAGCCTGTGGATATCTTGAGCCACTTGCTGGTGGGCTCCGAGGGCACGCTAGGGTTCATCAGCGCGGTGACCTACGACACGGTGATCGACCATCCGAACAAGGCCTCGGCCCTGATTGTGTTCCCGGATGTCGAGACCTGCTGCAACGCGGTCACCGTACTGAAAAGCCAACCGGTGTCGGCCGTGGAACTGCTGGACCGGCGCAGCCTGCGTTCAGTGCAGGACAAACCCGGCATGCCGCCTTTCGTACAACAGCTGTCGAACAATGCCTGCGCCTTGCTGATCGAATCCCGCGCTGCATCGTCCACCTTGCTGCACGAACAACTGGCGCAGATCATGGCGTCGCTGAAAACGTTCCCCGTGGAAAAGCAGGTCGATTTCACTGAGGATCCACAGGAAAACGCCCGTCTCTGGGCCATCCGCAAAGACACCTTCCCTGCCGTCGGCGCAGTGCGCAAGACCGGCACCACGGTGATCATCGAAGACGTCACCTTCCCGGTCGAACAACTGGCCAGCGGCGTTAACCGCCTGATCGAACTGTTCGACAAACATCACTACGACGAAGCGATCCTTTTCGGACACGCTCTGGAAGGCAATCTGCACTTTGTCTTCACCCAGGGCTTCAACAGCCTGGAAGAAGTCGCACGCTATCAGGCGTTCATGGACGACGTGGCGCAACTGGTGGCGGTGGAGTTTGGCGGTTCGCTGAAAGCCGAACACGGCACCGGGCGCAACATGGCGCCGTTCGTCGAACTGGAATGGGGCAGCGATGCCTACCAATTGATGTGGCAGCTCAAGCGTCTGCTGGATCCCAACGGCATTCTCAACCCGGACGTGGTACTCAGCGAAGATCCGCAGATCCACCTCAAGCACCTCAAGCCCTTGCCGGCCGCCGACGAGATTGTGGATAAGTGCATCGAATGCGGCTTTTGCGAACCGGTCTGCCCGTCGAAAGGCCTGACCCTGAGCCCACGCCAACGCATCGTGATCTGGCGTGACATTCAGGCGAGAAAACGCGCCGGCATCGACACCACCGAACTCGAAGCCGCGTACGAATACCAGGGCATCGATACCTGTGCCGCCACCGGCCTGTGCGCGCAACGTTGCCCTGTAGGCATCAATACCGGCGAACTGGTGAAAAAGCTGCGTAGCCGGAAGGCGACGCATACGATAACCGCCAACTGGCTTGAAGGAAATTTCGCCACGGCACTGCAAGGTGCGCGCTTCACCCTGCACGTGGCCAATGGTGCGCGGATGTTGCTGGGGGCGCCAAGACTGACAAAACTTTCCGCTGCCGTCAGCAAGCTGTCCAAGGGGCAGGTCCCGCTGTGGACCAATGCCATGCCTCAGCCTGAACGGCCGATCCGCTTCAGCCCGGCGATCAACGATGAGCGTCCGCGTGTGGTGTACCTCGCCGCCTGCGTATCAAGGGCTATGGGGCCGGCGGCGGGCGACACGGAACAAATGTCGCTGCACGACAAGACCCGAGGCCTGCTGGAAAAGGCCGGTTATCAGGTGGTTTTCCCGGACAACCTCGACAACCTGTGCTGCGGTCAGCCGTTCGCGTCCAAAGGCTACGCCGAGCAAGCCGAACACAAACGCCAGGAGCTGATTGGCGCGTTGCTGCACGCCAGCCGCGGCGGGCTCGACCCGATCTACTGCGACACCAGCCCCTGCACCTTGCGTCTGGTTCAGGACATGAGCGAAAACCGTCTGGACCTGTACGACCCGGTGCGCTTCATTCGCACGCACTTGATGGATCGCCTCGACTTCACACCGCAGGATGCGCCGATTGCGGTGCACGTCACTTGCAGCACTCAGCACCTTGGCGAAAGTCAGGCGCTGATCGATCTGGCGCGCAAATGCAGCAAAAACGTGGTCATTCCCGAAGGCATTCACTGCTGCGGCTTCGCCGGCGACAAGGGTTTCACCACGCCGGAGTTGAACGCCCATTCCCTGCGCACGCTCAAGGACGCGGTGCAACAATGCAGCGAGGGGATATCGACCAGCCGCACCTGTGAGATCGGTCTGACGCAACATGGCGGCATTGACTACCACGGACTAGTCTATCTGGTGGACCGCGTTACCCAGGCTAGGGTGCCCTGATAGCAGGATCTACAGGAAGGTGCATAGACGTGCATTCCTTAACGCTACTTGCCGGAATCGACAGCTCTACAGTAGAAAAGCAGAACCCTGACGTGCCGCCGCAGTCCACTGATCAAGTCCCGCTAATGCGGGACTTCCTAAAACTCGGTAGACCGTTTTGATGGCCAGCAATGACTGGTCCTTCAGTCCAAGGAGATACACATGAATCGTTCTGTGCTGTTAGGTTTGTTCGTTGTTGCTTCCATGATGGCTTCCACTTCGTTTGCGGCCGAAAAAGACCAGTGCGCGGTCAACCTGCAAACCATCGAAAACGGCAAGGCACAGATTCCCGGGGAAATGCTTGACCAGGTGGAGGCCTCCGTCAAGAAAGCCAAAGCCGACCAGGCAAAAGGCACCAAGGCAGGTATTGATGATTGCATCGCCGAGACCAACCAAACCATCATGGACGTCACGAACGCGCACAAAGGCGCGAAGTAACTCAGTTCAAGGCCAACCTTCGGGTGGGCCTTGTTGGTGTACATCAACAACGGAGTACTGGCAGCCGGGAGTTCAAAGCCCGGCTGCGTCCGATACGAAGCAAACCAAAACCCGCCAGTTGCGGGTTTTGTTGCATCTGGGGTCTGGAAATGTGTAACCGTCCGCATCGCTGGAAAAAGCTCGACACGTTTTCTGAAAAACCGAATTCTTGCGTTGAATCGTAGTCTTTGAGGTAAGCCCCATCAGATCGTGGCTGATTTTTCGGGCTCGGCTTGGCCGTCCACTCATACGGCAGCACCGAGACCATCAGCTCAAGGAGATACCCATGAAACGCACCACACTCGCTGGCCTGTTCATTGCTGCTGCAATGCTGGCCTCTCCTGTATTTGCTGCGGACAACAACCTTTGTACGAGCAAGTTGCAAGAGCTCAAAGGCAAAGTGAATGCGCTGCCGGCGAACGCCACAAACACCTCAATGGAGATCAAAAGACTGATGTCCAGCGCCGAAGCCTCACAAGCCTCCGGAGACGACAGAAAATGCGTCACCGAGGCCACCCAGGCATTGGCACTCGCTGACAGTCAGGGCAACCAACCAAACCCATGATCTGTGGTGGTCAACCTTCGGGTTGGCCTTCCGGGTCGCGTTGGCGTACACTGTACAGGCTTGCTGCTCACTTGATTCACAGAGCATCAGGCTCGGGGCCGTTTAGGATTCGACGCCGGTTGCGAAACTTTAGGTGCATGCCGAGTTGGTAACAGAACTCGTAAATCCACTGTTGCAACTACTTATAGTTGCCAATGACGAAAACTACGGCCAGGAATTCGCTCTCGCTGCGTAAGCAGCCTTAGCCCTGAGCTTCTGGTACCTTCGGGTCCAGCAATCACCAGGGGATGTCTGTAAACCCAAAGTGATTGTCATATAGAACAGAATCGCCGTGCAGTACGTTGTGGACGAAGCGGCTAAAACTTACACAACTCGCCCAAAGCACCCTGCCCGTCGGGTCGCTGAGGGTTAACTTAATAGACACGGCTACGCATGTAGTACCGACAGCGGAGTACTGGCGGACGGGGGTTCAAATCCCCCCGGCTCCACCAATCGAAGCTAACAAGGCCCGCCCAGTGCGGGCTTTGTTGCATCTGGGGTTTCTCATGCCCCACACCGCCCCCTGTGTCGCTGCCATCCTGCCCGGAAAAGCCCATGCGCCAAGCCCTCCTGATCATCGACGTACAACCCGGCTTCGCCCCGCCGCAGTGGCTGATCGACGGTATTCACGCGCTCATCGGCACCTTACCCAGTGTCGCCACGGTCGAGCGCCATGACGAATCCATAACCCCCTTCGAAAAACAGCTCGGCTGGCACCCCGCGCCGGACGATGACAGCCTGATCCCGGCCGACCGCACCTTTATCAAGCACGGCTACGCGCCCACACCGGAAACCATCGACTACCTGAAAAGCCTCAACGTCGAACGCGTGCTGGTGTGCGGCCTGCAGACCGAAACCTGCTGCCTGGCGGCGGGGTTTGCGCTGTTTGATGCGGGTTTGCGGCCGACGTTGATCACGGATTTGACGGTGGGGTCTTCGCTGGACCGGACGGGTAGGTTGGGGGTCAGGCTTTGGGAGCATCATTTCAAGCACACGGTGAGTTCCAAGCAACTTTGATCTGCAATTAGCACCACATCATTGAGCCAATCAACCGATGTTAAGCAAGGCAAAAACTCACTTCCAGGAAATTTCCCTCAAGCCGTGTCCCCCTCATGGACTTGAGCTTGATATGCGGCCATGTACGCTGACTTTTCAATCGAATTCACCGCCTCAGCTGTTTCACCTTTGATGCGCTTCTGCTGATCTAGCACATAGACAATTCGGGACGTCTTTACAAAGCTGGGGTCGATGAAATTGACTACCATATCCCTGAGCAATACACGCGGGCTGATTTAATGGCCAGGCTCGGGTTAGGATCAGGAGTACATCAATGATTTCGTTCAAGCCAGGCCTGTCCCACGGCGCCAAAAGCTCCTTTGCTGACTTTATTCGCAACGCCAAGTCGAAACAGAAAAAGCGTGTCTATAGCGAAGTGTTGACCGAAGCTACGAAGCAGCAAAATCTTGTGATGATGGAAGTCGAAGCGAAACGAAGCTAACTGACCGCGCCAAGATGAAGCCCGACAAATTTTCGGGCTTTTTCGTTGTGCTCTTTGAATATTAAATGGTGTGCTTCGCACTCGATTGGCACGTAGTCACCGTCCTAGGACATTTCCCGCAAAACGCATCGCCTTTCATGAACTGGCGGGGGCTGCTTCTCGACGATAGCCTTCAGGGGTCGCTGTAAACCGGCGATCGGCTTTGACAGGCTGAAAAGTGTACTCTTCACACCTCCCAGATCAGGCAGCATGCATTCGCGCATGTAGTCACGATTATGGCGGCTGTGCGCGGGGCACCTTCGGGTGCACCGGGTTCGTGCGCCCAGCATGGGCGCAATCTTGTGGGTGCAAGTCCCACCGTAAGTTGACCACAGCAAACGAAGTGAAGCGCAACTGCATGAGGGTGACCGAGTGTGGGGAGGAAGCGTGGAGCGAAGCCGCGAGCTGATGTACAA